>JACIXC010000015.1 GCA_014360655.1 Actinomycetota bacterium
GCTCAACGAGATCCTTTGCAGATGGAATTACGTGTACAATTACGTGAGACCACACCAGAGCCTGGGTTATCTCACCCCCATGGAGTTCCTGAAGGCGTGGATGGAGGAGAGCAAGGATAGGGATGGAGTGTTCACCATGTAGTGAACCAGCACAGCGAGTTGCCCGCCCGGCGGCGATGGGATAATATTTCACTACGAAACGCAGGGAAACAGAAGGGACCCGGACGGAGGAGATCATGGGAATAATAGACGAGGCGGTGGCCAGGGGACAGAAAGCTCTCTCGGAATACCAGGCGAAACTCTTTCTGAAGGAGCACGATATCCCCGTTACCAGGGAAAAACTGGTCCTCGGCGAGGACGAGGCCGTCGCAGCGGCGGAGGAGCTGGGGTACCCGGTGGTGCTCAAGGCCTGCGGTCCGGATATAACCCACAAAACAGAGCGCAACCTGGTGCAGGTGGGCCTGGACGGGCCGGACGAGGTAAAGAGAGCCTATGCGGAGATCGTGGAGAACCTGGGCGGCGACCATTACGACGGGGTGCTGGTCCAGGAGATGATAAAGGGGGAGAGGGAGCTGGTGGTGGGCCTGGTCAGGGACCCCCAGTTCGGGCCCTGCGTCATGTTCGGCCTGGGCGGCATCTTCACCGAGGTCCTCAAGGACACCTCCTTCCGCGTGGCCCCCATCGAGAAGTACGACGCCCTCCAGATGATGGAGGAGATCAAGGCCAAGGCCATCCTGGGGCCCTTCCGGGGAAAGGAGCCCGCGGACCGCGATCTCCTGGCGCAGATCCTCATCGCCGTAGGGGACATCGGCATGCGCTACGACGCGGTGAGGGAGATCGATATGAACCCGGTTATCCTCGACGGTCCCCGCCCGGTGGTGGTGGATGCCCTGGTGGTGCTCGGCGACGGCTCCGAAGCGTCCCGGGCATGACCGGAGCCAACACCTCGGCATAGTGATCGGGCCTCATTTTATCCCTGGTATTTGCGTATCGTTCCTTCTTGCGGCGGCCGGGCCGCCGGGTAACGGTCTCGCTCGCAGGCTCGCTGCGACCGACCCGGTCGTTCCCGGCCTCAGCGGGTGCGTATCCGTCTTTCTTGCGGCGGCCGGGCCGCCGGGTAACGGTCTCGCTCGCAGGCTCGCTGCGACCGACCCGGTCGTTCCCGGCCTGGGTCGGTTGCGTATCCTTCCTTCTTCCGGCCCGGGGCCTCGGGGCAACGGCCTCTCCCGGCGCTGCGCATAGAGGGGGTCAGGCAACGTTAATGTCCGGGGATGCGGGGATGGTGAAACGGAAGACGGAGCCGCCGCCGTCCCGCGGCTCATACCAGATCTTTCCATGGTGACGCTCCACGATCTCGCGGGCGACGTAGAGCCCCATGCCCAGGCCGGGCTTGGAATGGAAAGGCGCCTTCTCCACCTGGTGAAAACGCTCGAAGACGCGTTCCCTGTCCTCTTCCGGGATGCCGGGGCCGCGGTCAAGGACGGAGATGAGGTAGTGGTCCTCTTTCCTTTCCACCTCGACCTCCACGGGCGAGCACGGTGTAGAGAACTTGCGGGCGTTTTCAAGCAGGATGACCATGACCTCCAGGAAACGCGTGGGGTCAAGAAGGCAGGTGCCCGTCTTCCCCCGCAGCCGCAGCTTGAGCCGGCCGCGCGTCTTTACCGTTTCGTCCAGCGCCCTTCGCACTAGGGACGGCAGCTCCGCCTCCTGCAGCTCCAGCCGGAATCGCCCGCGCTCTATGCTGGAGACGTCGAGCAATCCCTCCACCAGGCGGGTTAGGCGGTCCACTCCCTCGTCCACGGCGGCGAGCATCTCCCTTGCCTCGCCTTCCGGCAGCTCTTCCCAGCGCTCCCTCAGGCTGAGCGCGTAGCCCTTGACCAGGGTTACGGGATGGCGCAGCTCGTGGGAGGCGACGTCGATGAAGTCCTTCAGGCCCTGCTCGCGAGCCAGGCGCTCCTCCTCGATGGAAAGCGTGCGCGCCAGGACGGCCAGGATCCCGTGGTCGTCTTCTCCCCGGCGGTGCCGCTCTTTATGGTAATATATGGATAATACCCCGATGACACGGTCCTGCAGCAGAACGGGGTATCCCAGGAAGGAGAGGAAGCCGTGGCGCTCCGCCAGGGGGTCGTCCCGCCAGGATTCCCCGCTGCCCGAGCTCGTTGTTTCCAGGAGACCGGCGTGATCTCCGCTCAGGAGAGGCCATCCGAGGAAACGTGAGGGTTCCTCGCAGAGGAGGAACCCCCCCTCACCAGGAGTGGTGTTGAGGAGGGAGAGCCTTCCTTTATCCAGCCTCGCGTAGGCGGCAAGGTCGCACTCCATGATGTCTTGGCAGGCATATAGCACCGTCTCCATGTTGGCCAGGAAATCGGCGCCCAGCCCCAGGAACATGCGGTTGAGCTTCTGCACCCTTTCCTCCGCCGATCTGCGCGCGGTGACGTCCTCGATGGCCAGGAGTATCATGTCGGTGCGGTTACCCTCGCGGTAGACGCGCCGGGCATTGAGGAGCATGCTGCGCCGCCCTATGCGCGGGAAGTCGTGCTCCACCTCGTAGCCGTCGAAGTGGGAGTTGAGGGGAACGATCTCCTCCAGCAGCATCCTCAGCTCCGGGATGTCCCACTGCCGGTCCCCAAGCTCGTAGAGCAGCCTTCCCTCCGTCTCCTCCGCGTTTACCTGGAAGGTGCGGTAGAAGGAACGGTTGGCGGTGATCACCCGCAGCCCGGCGTCGAGCACCAGCAGCGGCTCGCGTATCGTCTCCACGATGGCCTCCGCGTACTCCCGCGCCGCCTGGATCTCGGCCACCGCCCGCTTGCGCTCCTCAAGGTGCACGAGGTGGTGGCGGAGGACGGACTGCGGGACCATGTTCCCCAGGAATTCCCCCGGGGGGACGTAATAGACGTTGTCGAAGAGCTCGCCACCCACCACCACGAGGGGGTGGGTGTGGAGGAGGTCCACCAGGAAGGAGGGGTCGAAGGCGGTCGCGTCGTACTGGCACATGATGACGCAGCGGCACGCCTCGGGAAGGCGGTTTATCTCCGCCTCGCATTGCACCATTTTCTTCCAGTCGTGAGGGTTGTCCAGGGCCCAGGACATCTTCCCGGCGATGCGCAGGGAGGGCCATCCCCCGGCGGCGGCCGCCCGCGCCTGCCGGGACAAGAAGCGAAGGGTGGCCCGCGGGTCGAAGTAGCCGTCCGGGAGATACGCTTCCGCGGGTGAGAAAAAGGATAGGCTGCCGGCGGTCAGGTGCTCAGCGACGTTCACGCCCATGCGGGAAAGCCCGCGGGCGGCCTCCGTGCGATCATCCTCTCCGGCCACGCATAAGACCTTCTCTCCGCGCAGCAGCCCTTCGCGGAGAAAGGTGCGCAGCACCTCGCGCCCCTCCTCCTCGTCGCCGTAGAGGTGGCAGAGGTGTGCCCCGGGAGCCAGGTCCTTCAGTTCGGGGATGAGATCTTTCCTTTCCATGTGAGGCTAAATCTCGCGATATCAACCTCGCTTGCCAGGGGGAGGGATGTTGACGAAAACAGGGGCCGACGGCAACCCTCCGCGGCTCTTTCCATCACGCGGGTCGATGAGAGGAACCAGCTCAAACATAGCACTTCGCGGCAAGGGTCACAATGACGCAAGGCAGCGGTTGAGAGATCGAATGGAATCGCTCCTCGTGTTCACCCGCGCAAGCGGGCGGGCATCCCGGGGCGGCGAAGGGCGGCGGCGTACGGCGGCGGGTGTTGCGGATGCGGCCTCACTCTTTCTCGCACGCGGACCTGCCCGCGCATCCCTCAGCCTCATGCCCGTGGGCGCGTTGCGTCTCCGCGGTGGGGGCATGCCCGGAGGACGTGCGACGAGCAGGCCGTGCGTCCCGCCCGATCTCCCGGAAGCGCTTGCCCGGGAAATCATCCCCACCCGGAAAGCGGGTTATTTTTACCGGCCGATGATGTAGCGGTTGGGGTCGACCTCCTCGCGCAGGATGCGCAGCTCCTCCGCGGTGGGCTCCGGCGTCTCCACCACCTCGGGGGCCTTGAGGAGCTCGAACCCCGTTTTCTCCTGCACGTCCTCGAAGGTGAACCCCTTGTGGATGGACTCCACGCGCATGCGCTTGCTCTCGGGGTCGTATCCCATGACCGCCATGTCGGTGATCACCTTGTAGGGACCGGTGCCGGCCGGTAATCCCGCCCGCTCGCGGGCGCCCGGGCCATCCAGGTACCCCGGGGTGGTGATGAAGTCCACCCGCTCCACGAAGCGGCGGGCGTCCTGGGGGGTGATGACCATGATCCTCCAGGCCAGCGAGCCGAAGTCGTTGGCGCCGCCGGAGCCGGGGAACCTGACCCTGGGCTTCTCCCAGTCCCCGATGACCGTGGAGTTGAGGTTGCCGTACATGTCGATCTGGGCCCCGCCCAGGAAGCAGTAATCAACCATGCCGCGCTGGATGGTCTCCATGACCTCGCACATGCCGCTGGCCATGACCGCCTTGTGGAAGGTGCGCGAGTCGCCCACGGAGATGGGCATGGTGGGAAGCAACGGCGCCACCCCCCCGGCCTCGAAGATGATCACCAGGTTGGGGGCGTGCGCCTTCTGGGCCAGCATGGAAGCCGCGCAGGGCGCGCCCGTGCCCACGGCCACCGCCTTGCCGTCCTCCAGGTTACGGGCGGCCGCGCAGATCATCATCTCCAGGGTGTTGTAGTCGGCCATCATGCTCACCCCTTCCCGCCGAGGTCGATGAGGTTTTCGACGGCCCGGAGCTGGTTGATGCGCTCAATGCCGCCGCACAGCTCCAGGTACTGGTTGAAGTCGCGGGTCCTGTATATGTACTTGTCGAGGAATTTCCGGAACTCGTCGGGGTCTTTCTCTACGGTGAGCCACATGCGCAGGTGGTCCTCGTCCGAGAAGTACTCGTAGGGCATGTTGCCGGGGTAGCTGCCGAAGGGGACCTCGCATACCGCGTCCACCAGGTAGTAGGGAATGACGGTGGACGTGGGGTCGGAACGGATATCCTCGTTCGGTATCAGGCGTTCGGTGGTGATGATAAGCCGCTTGGAAGCCCTTGCCAGCTCCAGGTCGGCGATGGAGATGCCCTTGATACGGCAGTTCCCGTAGACGTCCGCCTCGTGGACGTGGATGGCGGAGACATCCGGCCACAGGGCTGGGAAGAGGACGTACCGTTCACCGGTGAAGGGGCATCTGACGACCTTGGCGGCGCTGCGCCGGAAGGTGTCCGTTCCCATGACGTTGCGCGCGGGAAGGAAGGAGACCCCCATGGCCGCCGCCTTTAGCCTGCAGGCCATGGCGTAGTTGGTCCACTCGCAGCACTGCACCTTGCCGCTCTCCATGTAGCGCCGCGCGTTGGGGGACAGCCCCCTCGCCTCCAGGCCGATGATGTAGGCGATGTCGCAACGGTCGAACACCTCGCCTGCTGCCAGTATCTGGAAGTCATGCGTGGAGGTGTGCCCGGCGAAGATGAGGCCCTTCTTTCGTTGCCGCACGATCTCGTGGCATACCGCGGTGGGAATGCGGTTGGCCCCGAAGCCGCCGATGGCCAGGTAATCTCCGTCGTGGACGAACTTTCCCACCGCTTCGCTGACGGTCATCACCTTGCTCACCATGGCCCGGTTCTTGCTGCGGAAGAATTCGCGGGCCTTGTCGGCGTCGGGGTCCATGAAGAGGGGTCCTTCGCCCTCGGCGATGACTTCGAACATCTCTTTTCCCTCCCTCTCGTTCCTGCAGATCACTACCGCGGCAGGTCGATATGTAGGATAGCATTAACCCGGAGATGTGGCAATCTGTTAAGTGGCACTTGACATTATTGTTGCGCTTGCGGTCGGGGCCAGGACGGGATCCGGGCAGGGGGGTCGAGGCTCATCCTGCGCCTGGCGGGTGCGCATGGGTCCTTCTTCCGACGGCCGGGCCGCCGGGTAACGGTCTCGCTCGCAGGCTCGCTGCGACCGACCCGGTCGTTCCCGGCCTTGGTGGTTACGTATATGTACTTCTTCCGGCCCGGGGCCTCAGGGTAACGGTCTCGCTCGGCGCCGCGTTCCTTTCCCGTAGATCCGAGGCCTTGGGAAAGGCGTCCTCGCTGCGACCGACCCTGTAGTTCCCCGGGCTGGTTGGGTGGGAATAGGGAGGCCGCTTGCGATGTCGCTCGCCCGACCCCCGGACCCGGCCTTGGTGGGTGGTTCAGCAAAGGCTCGCTGCGACCGACCCTGTAGTTCCCCGGGCTGGTTGGGTGGGAATCCGGAGGCCGCTTGCGATGTCGCTCGCCCGACCCCCGGACCCGGCCTGACGGGTTCGTGCGTGGATGAAACACGGAATTGCTTATATTATGCGGCATGCGTTGGTCGCGTTCCATATCCCGGCGAGTCTTGACATGGAAGTCTCTTTGCTTCACATTTTTTCTACGGCGATATTAATGACGAAGCATATCCGAAGCAAGGCAGCTTCTAAGCACCTCACGCAACATACCTCACGCACCGTCTCCGGAATACGGTCAATATTGATTTAGCGATCAAGGGAGGAGAGGGATGAGCGAGATCGTCTGGAAACCCTACGGAGATTACCTGGAGAAGGCCAACATCACACGGTTCATGCGCAAGCACGGCATCCCCGACTACCATGAGCTGGTGCGCAGGTCCTGCGACGAGCTGGAGTGGTTCTGGGACGCCATCATGGAGGATCTGGACATCCGCTGGTACCAGCCTTACGAGAAGGTGCTCGACACCTCGCGGGGTATCCAGTGGGCGAAATGGTACCTGGGGGGGAGGACCAACATCGTCCTCAACTGCCTGGACAAGCACCTGGACACGCCGGTGAAGAGCAAGCTGGCCTTCATCTGGGAGGGAGATGACGGGGCCATCAGGCGTTACACCTACGGCGACGTGCACCGCGAGGTGTGCCGCATGGCCTGCGCCCTGCGCAACCTCAAGGTGGGGAAGGGGGACACGGTGGGCATCTACATGCCCATGTCCCCCCAGATCGTCTTCTCCCTACTGGCCTGCCTGAAGATCGGGGCCATAGCCATCCCCATCTTCTCCGGTTTCGGGCCCAAGCCGGTTGCCGCCCGCCTGCGGGACGCCGAGGCCAAGGTGCTCATCACCGCCGACGCTTCCCTGCGGAGGGGGAAGGTCTTCCCCATCAAGGAGAACGCGGACGAGGCGGTGGAACAGGTGCCTTCCGTGAGACACATGGTGGTTTACCGCAGGGCGGGGATCGACGTCCCCTGGCATGCCACGCGGGACATATGGATGGACCAGCTGACGTGGTGTCTTCCTGAGGACTGCCCGACGGAGGAGATGGATTCGGAGGACTACGCCATGATCATCTACACCTCGGGGACCACGGGACGCCCCAAGGGCTCGGTGCATACCCACGCCGGCTGCCTGGCCCAGATGTGCAAGGAGCTGGGCTATTATTTCGACGTCAAGCAGGACGACGTTTTCTTCTGGCTCACCGACATCGGCTGGATGATGGGACCCTGGATGATCATCGGGGTGATGAACTTCGGAGGCACCTTCGTCATTTTCGAGGGGGTGCCCGACTACCCGGAGCCGGATCGCCTGTGGGACCTGGTGGAGAGGCATGCCGTGACCACATTCGGGATCTCTCCCACCGCCATCCGCATGCTCATGCGCTTCGGCGAGGGGTGGGTGGAGAAGCATGACCTCTCCAGCCTGCGCATACTGGGCTCCACGGGTGAACCCTGGGATCCGGAATCCTGGATGTGGTATTTCGAGAAGGTGGGAAAGGGAAGGCTCCCCATCATCAACATCTCCGGCGGCACCGAGATCGTGGGCTGTTTCCTCTCCCCCCTCCCCATCACCGACCTCAAGCCCATCACCCTGCGGGGGCCGGGGTTGGGCATGTGCATCGACGTCTTCGACGACGACGGAAAGCCGGTGCGGGGCGAGAAGGGTCACCTGGTAGCCCTGAAGCCCGCCCCCTCCATGACCCGGGGGTTCTGGAAGGACCCCGAGCGTTACCTGGAGACCTACTGGTCCCGCTGGCAGGACGTCTGGTACCACGGGGACTGGGCCTCGGTGGACGAGGACGGCTTCTGGTTCCTCCACGGACGCTCGGACGACACCATAAAGGTTTCCGGGCGCCGTACGGGGCCGGCGGAGATCGAGGCTGCCCTCATCGAGCACGAGGCGGTTTCCGAGGCCGCGGTCATAGGCGTTCCCCACGAGATCAAGGGCGAGGCGGTGGTGTGTTTCGTGTTGCTGCAACCGGGATTCCAGCCCTCTCAAGAACTGGCGGAGAGCATCAAGGATAAGGTGGCGGAATACCTGGGAAAGGTTGGGCGTCCCGACGAGGTGCACTTCGTGGGCTCCCTGCCCAAGACCCGTTCCGCCAAGATCGTGCGCCGCCTCATCAAGGCCAAGTACCTTGGGGAGGAGCTTGGAGACCTCTCCTCGGTGGATAATCCGCAGGCCCTGGAAGAGATTCCCACGCGCTCGTGAAGGGCACGGGGGCCAAGGCCTGTCTTGTGCCCGATGGGGGTGGATGGGGATTGCTTGAGGCGGCCGGGCCGCCGGGTAACGGTCTCGCTCGGCGCCGCGTTCCTTTCTCGTAAATCCGAGGCCTTGGGAAAGGCGTCCTCGCTGCGACCGACCCTGTAGTTCCCCGGGCTGGTTGAGTGGGAATCCGGAGGCCGCTTGCGATGTCCCTCGCCCGACCCCCGGACCCGGCCTTGGTGGGTGGTTCAGTAAAGGCTCGCTGCGACCGACCCGGTCGTTCCCGGCCTCGGTGGTTACATATCAGTTCTTCTTCCGGCCCGGGGCCTCAGGGTAACGGTCTCGCTCGGCGCCGCGTTCCTTTCCCGTAGATCCGAGGCCTTGGGAAAGGCGTCCTCGCTGCGACCGACCCTGTAGTTCCCCGGGCTGGTTGGGTGGGAATCCGGAGGCCGCTTGCGATGTCCCTCGCCCGACCCCCGGACCCGGCCTTGGTGGGTGGTTCAGTAAAGGCTCGCTGCGACCGATACGGTCGTTCCCGGCCTCGGTGGTTACATATCAGTTCTTCTTCCAGCCCGGGGCCTCAGGGTAACGGTCTCGCTCGGCGCCGCGTTCCTTTCTCGTAAATCCGAGGCCTTGGGAAAGGCGTCCTCGCTGCGACCGACCCTGTAGTTCCCGGCCTTGGTGGGTGGGAATCGGGAGGCCGCTTGCGATGTCCCTCGCCCGACCCCCGGACCCGGCTTGGGTGGGTGGTTCAGCAAAGGCTCGCTGCGACCGACCCGGTCGTTCCCGGCCTCGGTGGTTACATATCAGTTCTTCTTCCGGCCCGGGGCCTCAGGGTAACGGTCTCGCTCGCAGGCTCGCTGCGACCGACCCTGTAGTTCCCCGGGCTGGTTGAGTGGGAATCCGGAGGCCGCTTGCGATGTCCCTCGCCCGACCCCCGGACCCGGCCTTTGTGGGTGGTTCAGTAAAGGCTCGCTGCGACCGACCCGGTCGTTCCCCGGGTAAGCTGGGCAACAATTCAGGCAGAATGGAAAGAGGCGGAAAAAGGATATGAGGTAGCTGAGTGATGGTGGTTGGTGTTTATGAACGGAAACGGTGAGAGAAAAAATATCGTAAGATATAACGAGATAACGAGGTAGGCGAGCTGACGGGGAAGAGAGGCTGAAGAGCAGGGAAAGCAAGGGGGAAAGGGGAGATGGAGGAATACGAAGCGGTGGTGGTGGGTGCGGGGGTTGGAGGACTTGCGGCGGCGTCCCTGCTGGCCAAGGAAGGCTTGAAGACCCTGCTGGTGGAGGCGGAGGACCGCGTGGGCGGCCGTGCCCTCTCCCTGCGGGGGGAGGAGCTGCGCGAGAAGGGGCCCGGTTGGTACCGCAGGCTTCTCGCCGGCCAGTACTGCTGGCTCGCCCATGCCGTTCCGTCGCTGGAAGAAATGGCCGCGAGCGGCACCCTGGAAGGTTTCACGCTGGACCTCGGTTACCACGGGGTGAGCCTGGCGGGGGAGGGGTACTTCGCGTTGTTGCGCGATCTCATCGGGGGATACGGCGAGCACCCCGTGCTCATCAAGCCCTTTCTCACCGGGTCCTGGCTGGACGGGGAGTTCTACCGCGAGCCTCCCCTCAGCCGCAGCACTGAGGTGGACGAGAAGTTGCAGGCGGAGCTTGACCGCCTGGGCGCGCACTACCTGGAATTCTTTGGCGATTTCCTCTCCATGACCCCGCAGGAATTCGAGGAACTGGACCGGGTTTCCCTCAACGGGCACCTGGAAAAGATCGGCTTTCACCGCAGCAAGGCGCTCTACGACTACTTTCGCTGCGTCGGAACCCTTATCACCACCATCAACAACCCGCACGAGATATCCATCGGGGACATCCTGCGCTATGCCGCCCGGGTAATCGCCCCCGCCATCCTCAGGGGCGGGGACGTGTACGTGGGGGGGTTCGTCGAGGGGGGAGTCATGAACTGGCCAGAGGCGGTGGCGGCGAGGTTCCGCGATTTCGGCGGCGAGCTGCGCCTCTCCACCAGGGTGATATCGGTGGAGCTGGAGGGAAGGCGCGTGCGGGGCGTGGTGATGCGGGACGGGGGAGGCGAGGAGCGCGTTTCCTGCCGGCGCCTCGTCTTCAACCCGCCGGTGCAGGAGCTCGTCCGTTACCTCGACGAAAGGGCCCTTCCCGATGCGTTCGTGCGCAGGATCACGTCCCTTTACGGTTACGGAAGCGTCAATCCGTATATCGGGCTCCGTGAGCTGCCCGTTCCGGAGGAGCACGCGAGACGCCTCATGAAGACGCCCTGCGTGGTGCCGCGTTCCCAGGGCTTCGACTGGGATGTGTACATGGCGTGGAACATCCAGTCGTATATCGATCCCGCATGCGCGCCGGCCGGCAGACACCTCTTCGCCGCGTACCTGCCGCTGACCGAGGCCGAAGCTAAGAACAGGGAGACGGTCATGAAGGTGGTGCGGGCGGTTCCAGACTTCCTCGAGGAGGTGTACCCGGGCTTCAAGGACTGCGTGGAATGGGAGCTCTACACGGTGTGCACCCGCCTGGAGGGGGTTGCGAAGAGCGTCACGCAGGCGGGCAGCCTCAAGCCGGACGTCGTCGTTCCTGGCGTGGAGGGGCTCTATCTCGCCGGGGACACGGCGCGGGGCTACGGCGTGGCCATGGACTGTGCCTGTTCCAGCGGCATCCTATGCGCCTCGGCCATAACCGGGCGGGACTACGGCATGGATACAACGGCATAGAGGCCATGGCATCGGAAATTTCCGACCTTGCGGAAGCCAGTGCCATGCCAATCACCGTGGCATGGGGTCGCGTGCATGTCGCCTGCCGGTCCCGGGGTCCCTTGCGGCCTCAATGCTGTTCCTGCCGATGAAGAACGAGAAGCGGCGAGGTTTTCCCGGAATCCTAAACCGCATGTTCCGCCCGGGAGGACGACACGAGAGAAAGGCGCCCCGCGGGGGGCGCCCTGCAGTCCGTGCGGCGAAACGCCTAGATCTCGGGGCCGCCCTTGAGGCCCAGTATCTGCCTGGTCTCGTCGGGGGTGGCCGGCTCGCGGTCGGCCAGCTCCACGATCTTAACAGCTTTTTCCACCTGCTCCCAGGAGCCCTGGGCCAGCACGCCCTTGCGCACGGTGATGTTGTCCTCGAGGCCCACGCGGATATGCCCGCCCTCCACGGCCGCGATGAAGGCGCCGCGGAACTGGGCGGGACCCACGCCGCAGGTGCTCCAGGTGGCATCCTCGGGGATGAGATCCATGAAGCGCTTGAAGTTGGCCAGATCCAGCCAGCACCCGCCCAGCACGCCCCACACGAACTGGTAGTGGAGCGGCTCCACGAAGATGCCCTGGTGGCGTACGAAGAGGGTGTTGTAGAGGCCGCCGAGGTCGTAGACCTCGAGCTCCGGCTTGGTGCCGCATTCCCTCATGGTCTTCGCGAAGTCCACCAGCATCTGGAAGGTGTTGGTAAACACCGTCTCCCCCAGGACGATGTGCTGCTTCCAGTCGCCCAGGGCGAAGTTCATGGAGTTGGTGTTCAGGGAGGCCATCTCCGGCTTGAGCTGCTTGACCACGTTTATGCGCTCCTCCGGGGTGGCGCCTATGCCGATGGCCGAGGAAAGATTGATGACGATGGGGCATTTCTCGGTGATGCCCTTGACGATCTCCCGCAGGATGTCGATGCTTGAGGTCGGGAGCCCGGTTTCCGGGTCGCGGGCGTGGATGTGGACGATCGCGGCCCCGGCGTTGTAGCACTTGTAGGCCTCCTCCACGAATTCCTCCACCGTGTAGGGTACGGCCGGGTTCTGGGATTTCATGGTCGCAGCCCCGGCCAACGCCGCGGTGATGATACACTTATCCGCGAGTGACATGGCAACACCTCCTGTTTGGACCCGAAGAAAGCCGAACGACCGAAACTCTTCCCTTTGCCGGAAAGGGAACCCTGCAATCCATCCCGACAAGCGTCAATTCCAACAATAATACACACCGGAGGGGAAAATCAATCAAGGGTGTGTTGATTGTTAACTTTATACTCGCTACTCTGCGGCCCCGCGCTCTTCCGGCCGCCCGCGGTGGCCGGGTTTTTCCACTCCCGGGACGGCGGTGGAGGCTCAGGCGCAGTACCCGGCCGTGCCTGGAAAAGATTTGCCCGTTGATGTAAGAATAGAGGTTACGGGAAAGGGATCTAGGTTACGGGAAAGGGGTCTTGCCGCCTGGGCCGCACCGGGCTCGGCGTTCCCGGCGGCATTCCGGGTGGAAACGGGAAGGCAAGGAGGAGAAATGCAACAGCTGAATCCGGGCCAGGTGAAAAAATATCTCAAGCAACTGCGGGAAAGGAAGGACCAGTACCTCTATTACCTGGGGGAGCTGGCTTTCCAGGCGGGAGAGCAGGGCGCCCTCGGCGAGGGTCCCATGCTCGATGCGTACCGCACCCTCAAGGACATCATGGTGCAGATAAACCAGTGGGAGGAATACATGGAGAGGATGCGGGCCGCCAAGGAGGCCGCGCAGCAGCCGAGATGCCCCCGTTGCGGTGCGGGCGTGGTGCGGGGGGCGGCCTTCTGCCCCTCGTGCGGCACTCCCTTGGGCGCGGCGGCCCCGGCGGCCCCCGGCATGCCGCCGCAGGTTGCCGTGCCGCCACAGGTATTGCCCCAGGCAGGACCGCTGCCACCCGGTGCGGCACCCGGGCCGTACGGGGCGCCTGCGCCGGCGGCCCCGGGCATCCAGCCGCCTTCACCACAGCCATCGCCGCAACCTCCGCCTCCTCCTCCTGCGCCCGCCGGAGCGGTGGTCCCGGGAGGGAAGGCCTGCGCCGTGTGCGGTGCCGCCCTCGACGAGGACGCCCTGTTCTGCGGCAACTGCGGCAGCAGGGTGAAGGCGGGAGCGGCTGCTCCGGAAGAAGGGGCGGCCGCCGGCGGGGAAGGGACGGGGCCGGAAGCGGTAGAGCCTGGAACGGAAGAAAGGCCCTCCGGGGAAGCCGTTGCCGCCGGTGGAACGGAGGCGGTTGTCCCGGCGGGGGCCGTGCCCTTGACCTGCCCGGGCTGCAACACGGCGGTGGAGGATGCCGAGGCGCTCTTCTGCCCCAATTGCGGAGCGAGGTTGCGGTGATGATCCAGGTCTACACCGGGGACGGCAAGGGAAAGACCACGGCGGCGCTCGGCCAGGCCCTGCGGGCGCTCGGCCACGGCATGAAGGTCTACATGATACAGTTCATGAAGGGACGGACCTACGGAGAGTTGCTCGCCTGCGAGCGCTGCCTCCCCGACCTTACCATCGTCATGTCCGGCCGCGACGAGTTCGTGAAGAAAGGCGCGCCCGAGGAGATCGACGTGCGCATGGCGAGGGAAGGTCTCGAGCTGGCCAAGAGGGTGGTGAGCGAGGGGAAACACCAGATGCTCATCCTGGACGAGATAAACGTGGCCGTAGATTACGGGTTGCTGCCCCTCGAGGAGGTGCTTGCGTTCCTGCGCTCATGCCCCCGCGACATGGAAGTGGTGTGCACCGGGCGTTACGCGCCGCGCGAGCTGCTGGAGATGGCCGACCTGGTGAGCGAGGTGCGGGAGGTGAAGCACCACTACCGGCAGGGCGTGCAGATGAGAAAGGGGATCGAGTACTGACGGCAGGCACCGACGCCCCGCGCCCCGTTTCCTTATATTTCCATGCCGTTTCGTGTTCTATATTAGGGCGCGGAGGGCCGCTCCCGCGCGGAGCACGGTTGTTGCGCGGCGGGACCGGGGGATGCACGGGATCCCCGCGGGGGTACTGCGCGCGGGCGGGCGCAGGCGGATGTGAGGGTCGGGCGTGAAACGAGGCGGGGAAGAGTCGACAAGGAGCGAGAATGGACAAGAAGGAGTGGCGGGAGAAGGAGTACCTGCCCTCGCCCCTGAGGAAGGCGAGGTTCACAACCATCTCCGGTGAGGAGCTGGAGCCGCTGTACACCCCCGAGGACGTGGCCGGGCTCGATTACGGGCGTGACCTGGGTTACCCCGGACGTTATCCCTTTACCCGTGGCATCCACCCCACCATGTACCGGGGCCGCCTGTGGACCATGCGCCAGTTCTCGGGATTCGGCACGGCGGAGGACACCAACCGCCGATACAAGTTCCTGCTGGAAAGGGGACAGACGGGGCTATCGGTGGCCTTCGACATGCCCACCATCATGGGCCGCGATTCCGACGATCCCCTCTCCGAGGGGGAGGTGGGTCGCTGCGGGGTGGCCATCGATTCCCTCCAGGATATGGAAGTCCTCTTCGACGGCATCCCCCTGCGCGACATCACCACCTCCATGACCATCAACGGGCCTGCGGCGGTGCTCCTGGCCTTCTACCTCTGCGTGGGCGAAAAACAGGGGGCTTCCATCCGTGAGCTGGGGGGCACCATACAGAACGACATCCTAAAGGAATACATCGCTCAGAAGTCCTGGATCTTCCCGCCGCGCCCCTCCATGCGCATCATCACCGACATACTCGCGTTCTGTTCCCGCGAGGTGCCGCGCTGGAACACCATCAGCATAAGCGGCTACCACATACGAGAGGCGGGCTCCACCGCGGTGCAGGAGCTGGCCTTCACCCTGGCCGACGGCTTCGCCTACGTGGAGGCGGGCATCGCGGCGGGGCTGGACGTGGACGAGTTCGCGCCGCGCCTCTCCTTCTTCTTCAACTCGCACATGGACTTCTTCGAGGAGATCGCCAAGTTCCGCGCCGCGCGCCGCATCTGGGCCCGCCATATGCGGGAGAGATACGGGGCCAGGGACCCTCGCTCCTGGATGCTGCGCTTCCACACCCAGACCGCGGGATGCTCGCTCACGGCCCAGCAGCCGGAGAACAACATCGTGCGCACCGCCCTCGAGGCGCTATCCGCCGTGCTGGGCGGGACGCAGAGCCTGCACACCAATTCCATGGACGAGACGCTGGCTCTGCCCACGGAAAAGGCGGTGGAGATCGCCCTGCGCACGCAGCAGATCATCGCGCACGAATCGGGGGTGACCGAGGTCATAGACCCGCTCGCGGGCTCCTACTTCGTGGAGGCGCTCACGAACCGCATGGAGGAGGAAGCGGAAGAGTATTTCCGGCGCATCGAGGAGCAGGGCGGGGTGCTGGTCGCCATCGAGAACGGTTTCTTCCAGCGGGAGATAGCTGACGCCGCCTACCGCTACCAGCTGGAGGTCGAGCGTGGGGAGAGGGTGGTGGTGGGGGTGAACCGCTACCAGCATGAGAACGAGTCCCTGGATATAGAGATCCTTAAGATAGACCCCGCGGTGGAACGCAGGCAGCGGGAGCGCCTGGCCGAGCTGCGCGCCTCGCGCTCGGCGGCGGAGGTGGAGAAGGCCCTGGAAGAGTTGAGGGAAGGGGCGCGGGGCGACGCCAACCTCATGCCCCTCATCATAGCCTGCGCCCGCGCCTACTGCACGGAAGGGGAGATCATCGGCGCCCTGCGCGAGGTCTTCGGGGAGTACCGCGAGACCGCGCTTTATTGAGATAGGGATCATCCCGGGAGGTTACTTTGGAGAGGGGAAAGCGGATACTCATCGCCAAGCCAGGGCTGGACGGCCATGACCGGGGGGCCAAGGTGGTGGCGCGCGGCCTGGCCGACGCCGGTTACGAGGTCATCTACACCGGGTTGCACCAGACGCCGGAGCAGATCGCCGAGGCAGCCATCCAGGAGGACGTGGACGCCGTGGGACTCTCCGTGCTGTCCGGCGCGCACATGACCCTCTTCCCCCGCGTCATGCGGCTCCTGCGGGAGATGGGCGGAGAGAACATCATGGTCTTCGGGGGCGGCATCATCCCGGAGGAGGACGCGGAGGAGTTGAAACGGCAGGGGGTAGCCGAGATATTCACTCCCGGTACCGCCCTGGGCGAGATAGTCTCCTTTCTCGAGAAAAACCTGTGAGAAGGGACGCCGTCCCTTTGCCGCATGCCGGTGAGCGCCAATTCTCACTTGCACGGCCGGTCCTGGCCTCGCGCCGCCGTACCGCCCTGCCGCCCGGATCACGGGGCGGTTTAGGGGCACCGCCGGAGGATGGCGGAACGCTACCCGAAGCAGGTTGAAAACGCCGAAAACTATCTAATATAATAGGATGGCCCTTGCCGGAAGCCCTGTAATCCCACGGGCGGAAACCGGCATTGCAGATATAGTAAGGAAAGCGATACAGGACGAAAAAGGAAACGGAGCGGGGTAAATCATGTGCGCTGAAGAAACCGATTTCATCGCCAAGTACGACCTCCTCGGATGCATACAGTGCGGTCGCTGCACGGGAGGTTGTCCCGTCGCCCTCCGGACGCCCCTGCGGGTGAGGTGCTTCATGTACGACACCCAGAACGAGGAGCGCCTGGAGGAGCTCTCCGAAAAGCCGGAGATATGGGACTGCACCACCTGCTACACCTGCGCCGCCCGCTGCCCCAAGGGCCTGGAGCCCCTCGAGGTGCTCATCGGCCTGCGCAGCCTGCAGATCGAGGAGGGCAGGGTCCAGCCCACGGTGCGCGACGCCCTGGAGTCCATCTTCAAGGACGGGAACCCCTGGGGCTCGCCGCGGGCAAAGCGCATGGACTGGGCCAAGGACCTCGAGGTCAAGATCCTGGAGCCCGAGGCGGAGGAGACCACCGACGTCCTCCTCTTCATCTGCTGCACCGACGCCTACGACCCGCGGGTGATGAAGGTCGCCCAGGCCCTGGTGAAGGTGCTGGATGCCGCAGGAGTCGACTTCGGGCTCATCGGCGAGGACGAGAGCTGCTGCGGCAGCGAGGTGCGGCGCCTCGGAGAGGAAGGCCTCTTCGAGATGTGCGACGAGGAGAACGTGGAGCTCCTCAACTCCTTCAACGTCAACCGCATCGTGGCCATCAGCCCCCACTGCTACAACACCCTGAAGAAGGAGTATCACGGCCTCAAGCACCCGGTCCTCCATTACACGGAGTTGGTGGCCCAGCTCCTCGAGGACGGGAAGCTCCAGCTCAAAGGGGAGCTATCCAAGGTGGTCACCTACCACGACCCCTGTTTCCTGGGCAAGCAGAACGACATCTACGACGAGCCGCGCTACATCATCACCCGCATCCCGGGCGTCGATTTCCGCGAGTTCGACCGCTGCCGGGAGCGCAGCCTGTGCTGCGAGGGGGGCGGCGGCAAGATGTGGGTGGAGAGCGAGTCCAAGGAAGAACGGCTGGCCGAGATAAGGGTCGCGGACGCCAAGGAGATGGGAGCGGAGGTCATCGCCGTCGCCTGCCCATTCTGCCTCCTCACCCTGGAGGACGCCACCAAGGTGAAGGGCGTGGAGGAGGAGATGCGGGTGGCGGACATCCTCGAGCTCCTGGCCGAGGCGTTGTAGATAGATGTCCGTTTCCCCTGGCCTGCAGGAAGTAGATCAAAGAGGGAAGAGGTGAAGAGCGTATGAACATGGTGGTATGCGTGAAGAGGGTCCCGGACACCGCGGAGTCCGAGGTCCACATCGATGCCTCCGGAAAGGATATCGAAAAGAGCCGGCTTTCCTTCGGCATCAACGAGTGCGACAACTACGCCGTGGAGGAGGCCATACAGATCAAGGAGAAGCTCGGGGGCACGGTGACCGTCATCAGCCTGGGCGGCAAGGAGAGCGACGAGCAGATCCGCATGGCCCTGGCCAAGGGCGGTGACGAGGCCATGCGCCTGGAGGACGACGCCTTCGCGGGCGGCGACGGTTTCGCCGTGGCCAAGGCGCTGGCGGCGGCCATCAAGGGCCTGGAGTACGACATCGTCTTCACGGGCGCGCTGGCCGACGATGACGGGTATGCCGTGGTGCCCGCGGCCCTGGGCGAGCTCCTCGGGGTGCCCCACGCCACCTACGTCAAGAAGGTGGAGATACTCGAGGACGGCAAGAAGGCCAAGGTGGGCCGCGAGCTCGAGGGTGGTCTGCTGGAGGTCCTGGAGATAGAGCTCCCCTGCGTGCTCGGCATCCAGACCGGCATCAACGAGCCCCGCTACGCTTCCTTCAAGGGCATCAAGCAGGCGGCCAAGAAGGAGATCGCCATAAAGAGCGCCGCCGACCTGGGGCTGGATGCCTCGGAGGTGGGCGAGGCCGGTTCCTGGGCGGTGCTGGAGAAGTTCACGCCGCCGGTGGTCGGCGAGATGGCCGAGATACTGCAGGGCGATCCGGACGAGACCGCGGCGAAGCTCGCCGCGATCCTGAAGGAGAAGGGGCTGGTATAGATGAAAGACATCTTCGTTCTCATCGAGCATCGTCGCGGCGAGATGCGGGACGTGTCCATAGAGATGCTCTGCGGCGCCGCGAACCTGGGCGGCACGGTGGTCGCCGTGCTCCTGGGCAAGGACGTGGACGCCTTCGCCGAGAAGGTGGCCGGCTACGCCGACAAGGTCCTCTACGTTAACGACGCCATGTTCGAGAACTACAACGCCGAGGCCTACCAGAAGGCCCTCTCCGCCCTCATCAAGGAGCACGGGCCGGGACTGGTGCTCATCGGCAACACCGGGCAGGGCATCGACCTCGCGCCGGCCCTGGCGGTGGAGCTGGGCGCTCCCCTGGTGACCGACGTCACCGCGCTGGAGATGGACGGCGACAAGCCGAAGCCCACCCGCCAGTTCTACGGCGGCAAGCTGGACGCCCACATGTCCATGAAGGACGCGGATCTTTATATCCTGACCGTGCGCGAGGCCACCTTCCAGGCCGGGGACGCCACGAAGTCGGGAGAGATCGTCAAGGTGGACAACCCGGTCAAGGAGGAGATCACCTACCGCAGGTTCCTCGAGTACGTTGAGCCCGAGGTGGGCGAGGTGGACATCACCCAGTCCACCCTCCTGGTGGGCGTGGGCCGCGGCATCCGCGAGGACAAGAACCTGCCCATAGTGGAGGAGCTGGCGCAGGTGCTGGGCGCCGATCTCGCCGCCTCCCGTGCCGTGGTGGACGCCGGCTGGCTGCCGGCGGACCGCCAGGTGGGCATCTCGGGCAAGACGGTGAAGCCCAAGCTCTACCTGGCCGTGGGCATCTCCGGGGCTTTCCAGCACGTCACGGGGATGAAGGGCTCGGAGGTCATCGTGGCCATCAACAAGGACCCCGACGCCCCCATCTTCGGCATCGCCGATTACGGCATCGTGGACGACCTCTTCAAGGTGGTCCCCAAGCTCACGGAAAAGCTCAAGGAGATGAAGGGCGCTTAAGGGTTGTCATTGAGCCCCGGATCCTCCGGTGCCCATAATGAGATCAGAGGACCGGTTGTCGTAGATAATGCCGAAGGCACGAGGAGGATGTAAGACAGATGAACGGTAAACCGAAGATCGGAGTCTACGTCTGCCACTGCGGGACCAACATCGCCGGCGTCGTGGACGTGGAGGAGGTGGTGCGCTTCGCCTCCACCCTCCCGGACGTGGCCGTCGCCCGCAACTACTCCTACATGTGTTCCGACCCGGGGCAGGCGTTGATCACCGACGACATCGAGAAGCTGGGGTTGAACCGCGTGGTGGTGGCCTCGTGCTCGCCGCGCATGCACGAGCCCACCTTCCGCAAGACGCTCCTCTCCGCGGACCTCAACCCCTACTTCCTGGAGATGGCCAACATCCGGGAACAGTGCTCCTGGGTGCACGAGGACCACATCGCCGCCACCGAGAAGGCCAAGCGCATCGTGGAGGCGGCGGTGGTCAAGGCCCGCCGGCTGGAGGCGCTGGACGTGAAAGAGGTGGACGTGGAGCCCTCGTGCCTCGTCATAGGGGCGGGGATAGCAGGCATCCAGGCCGCCCTGGACATCGCCGATGCCGGTTTCAAGGTCTACCTGGTGGAGAAATCACCCTCCGTGGGCGGCCACATGGCCCAGCTGGACAAGACCTTCCCCACCCTGGACTGCTCGGCCTGCATCCTCACCCCCAAGATGGTGGACGTGGCCAACCACCCCAACATCGAGCTCATGACCTATTCCCAGGTGGAGGAGATCTCCGGCTACATCGGCAACTTCGACATCAAGGTGCGCAAGAAGTCCCGCTTCGTGGACATGGACAAGTGCACGGGATGCGGCGACTGCGCCGAGGCCTGCCGCATGGCGGGCCGCTTCCCCAACGAGTTCGACGAGGGCATCGGCATGCGGGGGGCTATCTACCTCCCCTTCCCCCAGGCGGTTCCCGCCAAGTACACCATCGACAAGGAGAACTGCCTCTTCCTCACCAAGGGGAAGTGCGGGGAGTCCCCCAAGTGCCAGGAGGCCTGTAAGGCGGGTGCCATCAACTTCGAGCTCGAGGACGAGATAGTGGAGTTCAAGGTGGGCACCATCATCGTGGCCACGGGCTACGACGTCTTCGACGCCCGTAAGAAGCCGGAGTACGCGTACGGGGTCTACGACAACGTGCTCACCGCCCTCGAGTTCGAGCGCCTGGTGAACGCCTCCGGGCCCACCGGCGGCAAGATCGTCATGCTCGAGCGGGGCAAGAAGAAAAAGAAGAAGGAGGGCGAGGAAGCGGAAGCGCCGCGCTCCCCGGAGAGCGTCACCTTCATCCAGTGCGTGGGCTCGCGCGACAAGAGCGTGGGCAACGAGTACTGCTCCCGCGTCTGCTGCATGTACACCGCGAAGCTCGCCCATCTGGTGAAGGACAAGCTCCCCGACTGCGAGGTGACCATCTTCTACATGGACGTGCGCGCCTTCGGCAAGGGCTTCGAGGAGTTCTACGACCGCGTGCGCCGCGAGGGCGTGCGCTACATCCGCGGCAACCCCTCGGAGATCTACAAGAAGGGCGACAAGCTGGTGGTGCGGGCGGAAGACACGCTGACCGCCACGCCCCTGGAGCACGAGACGGACATGGTGGTCCTCTCCGTGGGCCTGGTGCCGCGCTCCGACAACCGGGAGATCATCGACCTGCTCAAGCTCTCGCAGTCATCGGACCTCTTCTACCTGGAGGCCCACCCCAAGCTGCGCCCGGTGGACACAGCCTCCGACGGCATCTACCTGGCGGGCGTCTGCCAGGGGCCCAAGGACATCCCCGACGCCGTGGCCCAGGCCAAGGGCGCGGCCTCGGCGGCCATGATCCCCATGGCCTCGGGCAAGGTGAAGGTGGAGGCCCAGACCTCGGTGGTGAACGAGGAGACCTGCCGCGGTTGCGGGTTCTGCGTGCAGGTCTGCCCCTACACCGCCATCGAGCTGGTGGAGATAAACCGCATGGGCTGGCCGGTGAAGGTGGCGCGGGTGAACGAGGCCCTGTGCAAGGGCTGTGGCGCCTGCGCGGCCGCCTGCCTCTCGGGCTCCATACAGCAGCGTTCGTTCAAGGACCTACAGATACTCCCGCAGATCCAGGCCCTGGGGGTGAAGTGAGCCATGGCGGAGAAAACCGATTTCGAGCCCAACATAGTAGCCTTCCTCTGCAACTGGTGTTCCTACGCCGGGGCGGACCTGGCCGGGACCTCCCGCATACAGTACCCGCCCAACGTGCGCGTCATCCGGGTGATGTGCTCCGGCCGCGTCAACCCGCTTTTCGTGATGAACGCCCTGCAGCAGGGGGCGGACGGGGTACTCGTCTCCGGATGCCACCCCGGCGACTGCCACTACATGCAGGGCAACTACTACGCCCGGCGCCGCTTCAACCTCATGCGCAACTTCCTGGAGTACCTGGGAATAGAGCCCGAGCGGGTGCGCATGAGCTGGGTGTCGGCTTCCGAGGGCGCCAAGTGGAAGGAAGTCATCGAGGAGGTGGTCAACGGCGTCAAGGCCGTGGGGCCCATGGATAAGTTCCAACGGAGGCAGTTAAATTGGTAGATGTAACCAGACTCAGAGAGATAGCCAGGGAGGTCATCTCCCGGGAGGACGTGAGGCAGCTCATAGGCTATCGCCAGGGTACCTACGGCTTCCGTGCCCGCCCCGCCTTCGTCACCTCCCCCGAGGAGGTCGACCAGCTGATCTTCACGCCCGCCTGCGTGAATAACCTGGCCACCTACATCACGCTGGAGGAAAAGCTCCCGGTGCCGCGCGGGCAGGAGCCGGACCTACGCAAGGTGGCGGTGATGGTCAAGGGTTGCGACTCGCGCGCCCTGGTGCAGCAGATGGAGGAGAAGGCCTACGAGCGGGAGCGCATCCTGGTGCTGGGCATTCCCTGCAGCGGCGTGGTGGACATGGACAAGGTGGAGAAGAGGTTCCCAGGCGTCCTGGCGAAGGGAGAGATCGCCCTGGAAGGGGACAGCTTCATCCTCACCCACGACGGAAAGAAGGAAGAGGTCGCGAAGGAGGAGCTCCTGGCGGACAAGTGCACGCGCTGCCGTTACCCCACCCCCCTGGTCTATGACCAGCTCCTGGACGAGGAGGTGGCCCGCTTCGCGGACGACGATTACTCCGACATAGCGGAGCTGGAGAAGCGTTCCGCGGAGGAGAAGTGGGCTTACTGGGAGGAGAAGTTCTCCCGCTGCATCCGTTGCTACTCCTGCCGTAACGTCTGTCCCATGTGCTACTGCGAGGACTGCGTGCTGGACCGGCTCAACCCCCAGTGGATGCGCCGCAGCGTGGACGTGAGCGAGAACACCGCCTACCACATCGCGCGCGCCTACCACCTGGCCGGACGCTGCATACAGTGCGGCGAATGCCAGCGGGTATGCCCGGTGGAGATCCCCCTCATGGAGCTCAACCGCAAGTTCTACAAGGACGTGGAGGAGCTCTACGACTACGAGCCGGGAACGAACGCGGAGGCGCCGCCGCTCCTGGCCACCTTCAAGGTCGACGACCGCGAGGACTTCATACTGTAAAGGGTGAGTGCCATGGCAGTGAAGAAACTGAGCAAGGACAAGGTAAAGGAAGCCCTCCAGGAGCTCACCAAGTTCCGCCTCATCGCCCCGGCCAGGTCGGACGAGGTGGTGATCTTCAAGCAGATCAGCGACCCGGAAGAGGCTTACCTCGAGTACGGCAACTCCACCGTCCCCCCCAAGAAGGCCGTCTTCCCGCAGACGGAGACCCTCTTCCGCTTCCTGCGGGGCAGCCCGGAACTCAAGGAGAAGGACGTGGAGGAGGAGGGGACCACGGTCATCTTCGGCCTCCGTCCCTGTGACGCCCGGGCCATGGCCATCGTGGACCGGCTCTTCAGCTGGGACTTCGACGACCCCTATTACCTCAAGCGCAGGGAGCTCACCACCCTGGTGGGCATGGCCTGCGTGGAGCCCCCATCGGTGAACTGTTTCTGCACCTCGCTGGGGGGCAGCCCCTTCGGGAAAGAAGGCCTGGACGTCCTCCTCACCGACATGGGAGACCATTACCTGGTGCAGCCCTTGACGGAGAAGGGCGAAAACCTCCTGGGGACCCTTTCCGCCCACCTGGAGGACGCTCCCGCCGGCGACGAGAAGAAGGTGGAGGAGATGGCGGCGGCGGCGGAGGGCAAGATCGCCCGTTCCATCAACACCGAGGGCATCCCGGAGAAGCTGCCCACCCTGTGGGAGCACGAGCTGTGGAAGAAGGTCTCCGCCGCGTGCCTCGGCTGCGGCATCTGCACCTTCCTCTGCCCCACCTGCCACTGCTTCGACATCCAGGACGAGGTGGAGGAGACGGGGGAGGGCCGCCGCGCGCGCATGTGGGACTCCTGCATGTTCAGCGAGTACACCCTCCATGCCTCCGGGCACAATCCCCGCCCGACACGGCGTGAGAGGACGAGAAACCGCATCAGCCACAAGTACTCCTACTACCCGAAGCGGTTCGAGGTCATCGCCTGCGTGGGCTGCGGGCGCTGCATCAACCTTTGCCCGGTGAACATCGACATCCTCGAGATCCTGGAACAGGTGGTGGATGCCTCATGAAGAACCCGTACATACCCTACGAGGTAAAGATACTGGAGGCCTGGTACGAGACGCCGGGCGACCGCTGCATCAAGACCTTCAAGGTCACCTTCGCCGACGAGAAGGTGTGGGATAACTGGAGCCACCTGCCGGGCCAGTGCGCCATGGTGGGCATCCCCGGGGTGGGGGAGTCCATGTTCTGCATCTCCTCCTCGCCCACGGAGAAGGGTTACCTCCGCTTCAGCATCATGAAGATGGGCAAGAACACCACCGCCCTGCACGAGCTGGAGGCGGGGGATTCCTTCTTCGTGCGCGGACCACTGGGGAACAACTTCCCGCTGGAGGAGTGGAAGGGGAAGAACATCATCACCATCGGCGGCGGCATCGGCCAGGCGCCCCTGCGCCCCGTGATCCAGTGGATCCGCGACAACCGCGACGATTTCGGTGAGCTCACCGTCATCTACGGCGCGCGTACTTCCGCGGACCACTGCTTCAAGACGGAGTTCGAGGACCTCAACTCGTGCGGGGACGCCTGCTGCCACCTGGCGGTGGACGTGGAGGAGGAGGGATGGCCCCACTTCGTGGGCTTCGTGCCCACCCTGCTCATGGAGGTCTCTCCCTCCCCGGAGAACGCCATCGCCGTCACCTGCGGGCCACCCATCATGATCAAGTTCGTCCTCCAGAACCTGGAGAAGCTGGGCTTCACCCCCGACCAGGTCTACACCACCCTCGAGAACCGCATGAAATGCGGCATCGGGAAATGCGGGCGCTGCAACGTGGGCCATCTCTACGTGTGCAAGGACGGCCCGGTCTTCTCCTATTCCCAGCTCAAGGAGATACCCGAGGCCTTCGCTTGATCGCGTGACCGGCGCGCGGTCTTTTTTACGTGGTGGGGCGGGGCTCTTGCTCCGCCCCCGGCGTTTCCTCAGGCGCCTTTCGATCGGGTATGTTTGCCGACGGGACGGAGTGGTCCCGACCCCTTCAGTGCCTGTAGGGGAGGCGCAGGAGCCGAAGCGGTTGCTCGTGCTAATATCTGGTTACGGATGGAGGAGAGGATAAGCCCCGCGGTGAAAGGTTTAGCGGGGAATGCGGGCGAAGGTGGGATGGATGGGAAGATGAGAAAGACCGGGAAGAGGGAGAGCTTCAGCAAGGGGCAGGTGGAGGGATAGATGATCTTCCGTCTCAACGCGGCGAGCGTTATACGGCACATGGTATTGGCGGCCGTTGCGTTCCTGTGTGCCCTCGTCGTCGTTGCGGGGATGGCCCTCTTCGGCCTGGACGTGGCCTTCGCCGGACATGTCTTCAAGGGCGTATACGTGCAGGGGATAAACATAGGAGGCCTGAGCCGCGAGGAGGCGCTGGAGAGATTGAGAAGCAGGCTTGACCTGGAGGCGCTCAACCGCGACCTGGTACTCGAGTTCGACGGCAACTCCTGGCCACTGCCCCTCTTCCAGATAGATGCCTACGTGGACCTGGAGGCCACGGTGGATCGGGCCATCGCCGCCGGAAAGCAGATACCTTTCTACGAACGGTGGGCGAACCGCGTGGCGTTCCGGGGACTGGACCGGGACGTGGGGTTGGTCGTCCGCTATGACAGCCGCAAGCTGGAAGCCTTCCTTTCCGAACTGGAGTCCACCATCGACCGGCCGGCGATCAGCGCGGAGATCCGCCTGGAAGGGAAGAGACTCGTCTTCCAGAGGTCCCAGGTGGGCTGGGACCTGGACATGGACCAGGCGAGGGAAGCCATAGTCTCCGGGCTCTACTCCACGGAGCGCACGGTCGCACTCAGCATAGAGGTCACCGTTCCGCCGGTGACCGACGAACAGGTGGGCAAGGTGATCGTGGTGGACAAGACCAATCACCGCCTGACCCTCTACAACAACATGGAGGTGGAAAAGCAGTACCCCGTGGCGGTGGGCATGCCCTCCTGGCCCACCCCCAGCGGCACCTATAAGGTGATATCCAAGCAGAAGAACCCCTCCTGGGTGAATCCCGGGACCTCCTGGGCGGCCACCATGCCTCCCTATATCCCCCCTGGTCCGGGAAATCCACTGGGAACGAGGGCCATAGGAACCAGCGCGCCCGGTGTCTTCATCCACGGGACCTACAGCTCATGGTCCATCGGGTCTTCGGCCTCTCACGGGTGCATACGCATGTACATCAGGGATTCGGAGGATCTTTTCGAGAGGGTCGAGATAGGGATCCCGGTACTCATTTACTGACACGCGTCAAATGTCCGGCAACACCTCGTCCACGGAGAGGTCCGGGCGCAGGTCGTTTTCGGATTTACGGGCGCACGGTCGAGCGCGGAGCCTGGCCGCCGTAGCGGTAATGGCGCCGCAGGTCGTGGAGTCCGGGAAGCCCCGCAGCCGGTGGATGCTTAAAGGGTCGCTCCGCCCACGTCGAGACATGGGGTAGTATTGGGACGGCTTCGTGGCGGGAGCAATAATATGTACGGCAACATGTACGGCTTCGGGCGGGTGGTATGCTTCGCGGTGAATGGGTCTTGCTTTGCCATTCCTGCATGCCAATCGGCAGAAGATCGCCATATGCTCCCATACGACGGCGGTGATGATGCGAGGAGGGCTTACGCGCGATGAAAAAGGGCGTTCTCCTGATCACTGGGATGATGGTTCTCATGCTGGCGACGGCCGTTCCCGCCGGGGCCGAGGAACCCGGGGTTACCGTGGGGAAGGGAGGTAGCCTGCCTCCCCCCGGGGGCCTCTCCGTGCTGCAGAGGCCTGAGGACGTGGGGAGGCGCGTCGCCCTTACCTGGCAGCCAGTCCCCGGAGCCTTCGGCTACCTGGTCTATCGCGCGGAAGGTGCGGGCGGCATGCTGGTCCCCGTGGGCGGCAGGGCCGCCGATTCCATGCGGGAGTACCCCGTCTTCCTCGACGACGCCGTGGAACCGGGAAAAAGATATCATTATGCTGTAGCCAGCGTGGACGGAGAGATGCGGGAGGGTCCCCTTTCCCGCAGGGTGGATGCCTCCCTCGCTCCCGGCGTACGGACGGCGGGTGGGGCGAAGAGCATGACCTGCTCCCTCAGCGACCAGCGCATCTACTTTTTCGAGGGTGACCAGCTGGTCAACGTCATGCGTTGTTCCACCGGGCTCAGCAACGCCACTCCCACGGGGAACTTCCGCATCCTCGGGCATTACCGCAGCCACGGCGGCCTGGGTGGAGCGGTCTGCGATTACTGGATGTCCTTTACCTCCGCGCACGGCATGCACGCCTGGCCACGCGGTCTACGCGGCTATGAGACAGGCCTGGGGGCGCCCGCCTCCCATGGTTGCATCCGCCTGCATCCCCTCGAGGCCTACTGGCCCTTTTACTGGGCTCCCGACGGGACTCCCCTCCACATCACCTACGCTTCGCTGGCCAGAAGGGTCATATCGGGGTGTCACGCCACCATCGGGGCAGCACAGCTCTCCCGGGACTGGTATTTCGCCGAGGGTTACACCTCGGAAGGGTACGACACCTACCTGCTGCTCTCCAATCCAGGAGGAAGCGGGACCGTGGCCAGTGTCGCCTACCACCGGGAGGACGGTTCGGTGGTGGAACAGAACGTGAGCCTGGCACCGCACTCGCGCCTGACCATCCCCGTGGACCAGGTCCCCGGTATGGATGCCGTCTCCTTTTCCGCTCACGTCCATGCGGGGGAGCCCATCGTGGCCGAGCGTGCCGTGTACTTCGCCGCGGGGTCGCGGGACGACGGCACCGCCACCATCGGGGCCGCGCAGCTCTCCCGGGACTGGTATTTCGCGGAGGGATACACCGCCTCGAGGTTCGACACATACCTGCTCCTCTCCAACCCGGGCGATACGGCCACCGAGGCCTGGGTGCATTTCCTCCTCGAGGGCGGGGGAACGGTCGATCTACCATATGTCCTGGCGCCGCACTCGCGCCTGACCATCCCCGTGGACGCCCTCCCGGAGCTGGGAGATGCCGCCTTTTCCATGCACGTCCACGCGGGCGAGCCCATCGTGGCCGAGCGGGCCATGTATTTCAACAAGGGCTATATTGGCGGGGGCCATGCTTCCGTCGGCGCCACGCAGTCCTCCACCACCTGGTATTTCGCGGAGGGATGCACGCGGCCGTTTTTCGAGGACTACCTGACGGTGGGGAACCCCAATGACGAAGGCACCTTTATACACGTCGATTACCAGCTCCCGGACGCCAACCTGCCCCGGGATTACTGGGTCGGAGGCCGCTCCCGCCTCACCATCCCCGTGAACGCCCAGGAGGGGTTGGGGGGAAAGGACGTGGCGTGCAGCGTTTTCTCCGATCTGCCGGTGGTGGCGGAGAGGTCCATGTATTACGACCTGGACAGCCACCGGGGCGGACACGCCACGCTGGGCTCGGGCCTTGCTTCCAGGGACTGGTATTTCGCCGAGGGGTACACGGACCAGGCCTTCGACACCTACCTGGTACTCTCCAACCCGGGAGACGCGGGCGCGAGCGTGGGCCTTGAGTTCTACCGCGAGGACGGCGCCGTGCCCGCCTTCGTTGCCTACGTGGGTCCACACCGCCGCGTAACGGTGCGCGTGGACGACCTCCCGGGCCTGGAGCGCGCGGCCTTCGCCATGGCGGTCCATTCCGACCAGCCGGTGATGGCGGAGCGGGTCATGTACTTCGTGATGACCCGCGGCTACTGAACCCTTAACACCTCGGGGTCAGGATCCGTCCGCGAACGTTTTCCGGTAGGCCCGTTCCGTCCTGTCGAGATAGGCTTCCATGTCGAACTTGCGGCGCAGCCCGTCAGGGCTCATCCAGCGCACCTTCCCGGTTATCCGCCTCTCGGCGAAGGGCCGGTCGTGCTTCCCGAAACACCACAGGACGCCCGCGTAACCGTTGGGGTCCCTCCCGTCCAGCTGGTAGCGGTCGTTGAGGTAAAGGGCGATGCGCAGGGCTTCCCCCGGCGACCGCGTCCATTCCAGGATCTTCTTCCCCCAGTACATGCGCATGTGATTGTGCATGCTTCCCGTGCCAAGCATTTCCTTCTGGGCGGCGTTCCAGAAGGGATCGTGGGTGCGTGCTTCCTCCAGTTCATCCAGGGTATAGAGATAATCCCTGCGGTCGCCGGCGTGCTCCCGCAGGGTCTGCAGGGCCCAGGCGGGAAGGGCTTCCAGGGAATCGTAGGCGGTATTGTAAAAGACAAAGTTGACGCTGAGCTCGCGGCGCACGATGAGCTGTTCCAGGAAGGCTTCCGCGCCGGGACCCCCGGCATTCCTGACCTCCAGGGCCACCTGCAGGGGGGAGACCTGTCCGAAATGAAGGTAGGGGCTGAGGCCGGAGGTATAATCCAGCTCGGGATGGCTGGAAAGAAGGTGGTAACGGTCCAGTTTTTCCCGGATGAAGAAACGCAGCCTGGCCTTGGCCTCGCTGGTACCACCGATGGGGGAATCCACGGGAGACGGTGCCCGCAAGGGCCTCAGGTCCTTCATGAGGCCGGCCGGATCGGACAGGTCCAGTCCCTCGATCTCCAGGCCGTCGCCCCGGCGTTTCGGTTCCCGCTGTGCGAGGGGTACCAGGAAATGATGGAGGACCTTGGAGATCTTGCGCCGGAAGGTGGCCGCCGAGTATTCCTCCTTGGAAGAGGCGGTCTCCACCGGGACCACCACGTCGCTTTCCACCTGGACGACGGGGCACGGGGCGCGCCCGGAGACTTTCCTGCGCCATTCCCTCTGGTGGCGAAGGTAGCCGCGGTCCATGACCAGTAGGGCCGCCTCGCCGGCCAGGTCCAGGGCACCCTTTTCCGGGGAAGTCGCGCGCACCACGAACTTTATGCCCCGCTCCTGCAGGGACGCACTCACCTCCCCCAGGCCTTCGAGCATGAAGGGGTAATGGCGCCGGTTGGCTCCCGGGTACCTGCCGGTGATCCCGAAGAAGACGACCAGCGGGAGATGGAGTTGGTCCGCCATCTCCACGGCGTATTCCAGGGCATGGTTGTACTCGGCGCGCTGGGAAGCCTGCATCCAGTAGAGGACGTAACGCCCCGGCGCCGGCGTGCCCGCCTTGAGAGACTTTATTCGTTCGCGCTGGATCAAAGCCGTCTTCCTCCTCGAGCGGAACCGTGCCCGACCCCGTTCATGTCCCGCGAGCGCTTAAAGGTCCCTGCCCTTGCCGGAATCGGCTATCAGGGCCAGCTCCTCGGGGTAGGGGTGGAAATAGGTCTGCCCCGCGAGGTAGTCTTCCCCGAAGCGCGCGATCCAGGAGCCGACGACGAAAAGCGGGGCGCTCAACGGTACCCTCCCTTCCCGGTATTTCTGGAGAGCTTCCAGGAAGTGGGCTTTTTCCCCGGCCGTGAGCATATTGGAAAAATAACCCAGGGCATGCATGAGCACGTTGATGTCGGAGGTGCGGCGCGGGGGTCTGGCCAAGGCCTTGAGGAAGCGCTCACGGTAGAGCGCGAAAAGTGTCCCGGCCTCCTTGCGGTCGGGATTGGCCACCAGCCTTCCCAGCTCCTTCAACGCGGCCTGGTTATAGGCCATGAGCAGGAACTTGTTGCGGGCGTGGAAATCGACCAGCGCTCCCGCCGACCCCTTTGCCGCTGCCGCACGAAAACGTGCGTGCGCGAAGACGCGGGTCAGGAAATGCTCCCGCAGGCGGAAATTCTTCAGCCTGCCCTCGCTTTCCGCGGGAAGCAGGGGGAATCTTCGCAGCACCTCTTCCCCGAAGAAGCCGGGACCCTTGTCGATGGCCCCCGAGCTTCCTCCGCCGTAGGGGAAGACCTTGACGTCGCCGATGCCGCACGAGGGGGAACGGGCCTTGAGGAGGAAGCCGTCCACCTCGCCCAGGGAAGAGAGGAAGGAAGAGCAGAAAGAGAGCATCTCCCGGGTGACATCCCTGCCGGTGGCAGGCTGTACCAGGCGGCGCCCGTCTTTCCCCGCTTCGACGTGGATGGGATCGCGGGGCACGCCCAGGCCTATCTCCACTTCCGGGCACGCGGTCATGAAATCCACGTGCTCGGCCAGGAGCTCCACGAACTCGTCCCGGATGATCTCCCCGTTCCAGCGGCAGTTATCGAAACCGAGACACCTGCTTATGACCAACACGGGCCTCGTCGCCGCATGTGTAGCGGGCATTCCGCACCCCCTTGCTTTATCCTTTTGAGCGGGCGCCAGGGCCGTGCGAACTGCTTCCCCTTGTGCGGTGACCCCGGGTACGGGAGCCTCGGCGTGCCTCTTCCCCTCGCTCGCCCAGGGGTCAGGATACCAACACGCAGTTCTTGCCCATCTCCTTGCCCTGGTACATGAGCGCGTCAGCCCTGGATAACAGCTCCTCGGGCGAATCCGCCTCCCCGGCCAGGGTGCCGCCCACCGTCATGGTCACTTTAATAAGGCGGTCCCCCAGGCGCAAACCGGACTGTTCCACCAGTCGGCGCAGCTTCTCGCCGACCCGGAAGAGCCTTTCCCGGTCGACGTTCACCACCAGTGCCGCGAATTCTTCCCCGCCCCACCTGCTCACCGTGTCGAAGGAACGCAGGTTATTGCTCATGGTAGCCGCTCATCTTCAGCACCCTGTCGCCCACCTCGTGCCCGTGGGTGTCGTTGACCGACTTGAAGTCGTCCAGGTCCATGTAAAGGACCCCGAACGACCACCCGGATCTTTCCATCTCGCCTTTGCGAAAACGCAGGTTCATCTCGCCGTAGCGGCGGTTTCCGATGCCGGTAAGGGGGTCCAGGAGGGCTACCTTTTTCAGTTCCTCGATGGTCTGCAAGTTGTCCAGGTGCGAGGTCGCGTCGCCGAAGATCTCCACCGCGCCGATCACCCTGCCGCCCGGATCCTGGATGGGAGACACCTTTATCTGCACCGGGACGCGGTGGCAGTCCTTGTGGCGCAGGTAAAGCACCTTCTCCCTGTCGAGGCCGTCCTTCAAGGTCCTGACGGCGGGGAAGAGGTCGCTGTCGCACAGGCGATTGCCGTTTTCATCCACGTGCTCCAGGATGTTCTCGCGGCAGTAGCAGCCCACCACTTCCTCGGCCTTGTAGCCGGTGATCCTCTCCGCGCCGTGGTTCCAGTAGGTTATGCTCCTCTCGGCGTCCAGGAAATAGACGCCGTCGTAGAGGTTGTCCAGGAGTTGCTTGTAGAACCCCTCTTCGTAATGCATGGCGTTTCCTTTATTCTGCGGGCCTTACTTGAATTATACCCATTTTGCAACACCGGATTCTGAGGAGGATCAGCACGGCGCCGGCACGCCAGGTGGAGTCGCAGAGCGGGTTCTCACCGTGAGGACGTGCGCGGTGCCTTGCGCGGGAGCACTTTCAGAAAGGCTTACAGCTTTTCCAGGGCGCCGGTGGTCACGTGCCCCACGTTGTTGGACAGGTCCCCGATGCGCTCCAGGTTGCTCAGGGTGTCCAGGAAAACCACCCCGGCGGCGCCGTCGCATTCCCCGCGGTTCAGGCGCTGGAGATGGTTGCGGCGGAAGCGGCTGGCCATCTCGTCCACCAGGTGCTCGAAGGACTGGTAGTGGAGAGCCTCCTCGGGGCTCTCCTTCTCGAAGGCGTCGATGATGCCCTGGTACATGTCGATGACGGTTCCCGAGATCTCCTCCATCTCCTGGACCGCCGTTTCCGTGAAGGAGAGGCCGTCCTCCGACTTGTTCATGGCCAGGTACATGATGTTCTCCGCATGGTCCCCGATGCGCTCGATGTCGTTGACCGCGTGCATGTAGCCCACCAGGCGCTCTGATTGCTCGTCGGCGAGGGGTTCCTGGGACAGCTTGGACAGGTACTCGATTATGGAGTGGGCCAGGCCGTCCACGATGGATTCCATCTCCATGAGCTGCTTCTTGCCGCCCCGTTCCATCTTTTTCAGGTAACCCATGGAGGTGTGCAGCATTTCCAGGGTGATGCGCCCCATGCGCGTGATCTCCTTGCGCGCCATCTCCAGCGCCAGGGCCGGGTTGTGGAATATGCGGGGATCGAGGAAGAGGGGGTCCCTTTCCGCGATGGGTTCCTCGCCCCGCTTGATCTTCTTCACGAGCCAGATGAACTGGTTGATGAAGGGAAGCCAGACCACGGTCATGGTGAGGTTGAAGAAGGTGTGGAACCAGGCGATCTGGCGGGCGATATCGTCCGGTCTGGCCCCGAAGAAATCGGATATGTTCAGGGTGACCTTCGGTAGAAGGGAGAGGAAGGGAAGGAAGAGCAGGGTGCCGGAGATGTTGAACAGGTAATGCGCCACGGCCACCCTCTTGGCGGGCAGGCTGGCGCCCAGGCTGGCGATGAGGGCGGTGATGCAGGTGCCGATGTTGCAGCCGAGGATGATGGGGATGGCGATGCGCAGGGGATCGGCCCCGTTTATGGAGAGTACCCCGGCGGCGCCCATGGCTATGACCATACCCGTTGTGGCCGAGGAGCTCTGCACCAAGCTGGTGATGATGACGCCCAGGAGAAGCCCCAGGAACCAGTTACCCCCGTATCTGACCAGCCAGCTCTCGAAGGTCCCCGATGTGCTCAGGGGAGCCAGCCCCCCCTTCATGAGCTCGATGCCCAAAAAGAGTATACCGAAGCCCAGCAGCACCTGCCCGGTGTATTTCCATACCTTCCTATTGGAGAGCAGGTAGAGGGTGAAGCCCAGGCCGATGCAGGGGAAGGAAAGGGTCTTCACGTTGAAGGCCACGATCTGGCCGGTGACGGTGGTGCCGATGTTGGCCCCGAAGATGACCGCCACGGACTGGGAGAACTTCATGAGCCCGGCGTTGACCAGGCCCACCAGCATGACGGTGGTGGCCGAGGAGCTCTGGATGAGGGCGGTGACCCCCGCCCCCACGAGCGTTCCCCGGAAGCGGTTCCTGGTCAACCCTTCCAGCATGCGGCGAAGCCGGTCCCCCGCCGCCAGCTGCAGCCCCTCGCTCATGAGGTACATGCCGAAAAGAAAGAGGCCCAGGCCTCCGAAAAGGACGATGACCCCGAACCAGATGGAGGTGGCCTCGAGCTTCATATTTCAGTTTTTCTCCATGAAAAACAGGACTTTCTTGGCGACTTTTCCTACTTTTCCTCACCCAAGGCGGAATTATATAGTCCTGATGACGTTCCCACAAGGGGGCAAGAGTGAGCGCGGGGCGCAATTCCGCAAGAGCCTCAAAGAGGTAAGCGGAACGTTCAAACAGGGGATCGAAACCGGTGTGATTCGTTGAGCGTATGGCGAGGTTATGCTATCATAACCCACGGAATTCCCTTGGGGGATCGTCTAACGGTAGGACGCGAGACTCTGGATCTCGTTGTGAGGGTTCGAATCCTTCTCCCCCAGCCAGAACCGAATATGGAATGCGTGGCGCATTAGTCTAGTTGGCCTAGGACGCCGCCCTCTCAAGGCGGAGATCGCGGGTTCGAATCCCGCATGCGCTACCAAGCTCAAGGCCCCCGCAAGGGGCCTTTTTATGGAGTGCGGGGAAGTGGATGTTCGTGAAGGACGGCCGCGGATGCGAACCTGGGATACAAGCGATGGTAATGTCGACGCGGATAAGAGCCGATACAGGACGAAACGGGTTGTGCAGCGGCGCGGGTTCGCATGCTGGAGGAAGGGAGGAAAGGGATGAGAAGAGAGGCTTTGAGCTCGGTGGTTTTAATGGCGGTGTTCCTGGCGGTTGCTGCGGTGCCGTTGGGATGCGGCAAGGCCGCAGCGAAGCCGGAGATCAAGTCCCTGGAGCCGGAGAGCGGATCGCCGGGTAGCGAGGTGGTCATCAAGGGAGGAGGGTTCGGATCCTCACAGGGAACCGGGGTGGTCTTCTTCAGCGGAAAGCAGGTAGAGGTGGTTGCGTGGTCGGACACCGTCATAACGGTGAAGATCCCCGTGGACATGGCAGAAGCCGCGTACGGGGTAAAGGTGGAGACGGAGAAGGGCGCCAGCAACGAGGTGGAGTTCAAGGTCACCGGAAGGGCCTCCCAGGCCCCGAAGATAACCTCCCTGGAGCCCGGTAGCGGCAAGTCGGGAGACGAGGTGGTGATCAAGGGCGAGAGGTTCGGCGCCGCGCAGGGGAACGGCAAGGTGCTCTTCGGCACCGGCACGGCCCAGGTGGTCAAGTGGTCCGACACCTCCATCACCATCGTCGTGCCCCCCAACCTCGGCAAGAACACTTACGGGGTGACGGTCAAGAATGACGCCGGAAAGAGCAACGAGGCCATCTTCAGGATCGGCAGCGACGAGGAAAAGTTCACGGAGCAGAAACAGGCCATCATCGATTACCTCAAGGCGCAGGGGCAGTCCACGGCGGGCTCCGAGCAGTGGACGGTCACGATGGTCAAGCGAAGCTCACAGGATTCCAATTGGGAAGTTCTCAAGGTCACCGCACCCGGAAATCCCCCCTTCGAGGCGGTACTGATCATGAACAACATGCTCGGGGGCTGGGAGTGCCTGAAGACGGGCGAGCCGCCCTGGACGGGGCTCGAGTTCAAGGGCGAGCCCATCCCCTCCGACATCGAGAAGGTCTGATCCTGAGGGCGCCTGGCGGCCCCCGGGAGGCGCCCGTTCGTTGCGGCTTCTCAATAAGGTCCCGCCCCTGGTTGTGAAACCCGTCGAGGAAAGGCCCCTGCGCCTGGACGGGCGTAGCGGGCGTGGAGGCGCTTATTCGCGAAGGAACCCATGTCCCGTATAAACAGAGCTAAGGGTAGCCGAGCATGCGCTGGGCATCCGCGGAGAGGGAGGCGCCCATGTACGACAACGAATTCCGCGTGGACATGCGGAAGGTTCTGGCCCGCCGCAGGCGCATGCTGCGGCGGAGGAGGCTCAGGAGAACGCTTTTCGTAGTGACCTGCTTGGCGCTGCTGACGGCGTTTATCGTTTTTTCGCCATGGGGTCTTGGGAAGAACCTGTTTTTCGGGAGGGAATCCGAGGGGGACGGGGCGGCAGGGAAGGCGCATCCCGCCGACGGCGGGAGCCCGGGAGACGGCATCGCCTTGCTCGGCGATAAGGACGGCGGCGGGCCCCAGAGTAGAAACGTGGATACGCTACCGTCCAGGAAGGAAAAGGCCTCGCATCCCCAAACGCCCACCGTCGCCATCGTGGTGGACGATACCGGGAGCGATGTCGCCAACCTCGAGCGCTGGCTGGCCGTGGACGCCCCGGTGACCTTTGCGGTGTTGCCGCACTGTCATGCATCCGCCTCCACGGCGGAACGCCTTTACGCCGCCGGGTTCCGCATCATGATGCACATACCCACGGAGAACGACCCGCCCAACTCCTTCTCCGGCATCGGCCAGCTATCGGTGGGCATGAGCCGCGACGCCGTCTTCGCCACTCTCGACGACGACCTGGCCACGGTGCCACATGCGACGGGCATCAACAACCATCAGGGCGGCAGGGGATGCAACGATTACCGGCTCATGAGCTACATGTGCCGGTGGGCGAAAGAACGCGGGCTCTTCGTGGTGGACAGCGACAGCTCCACTTGCAGTCAGGTCACCAGGGCCGCCCAGGAGCTCGGTCTTCCCCGACGCCGCAACCAGGTCTTCATAGACCACCACAACGAGCCCGACGCCATCAGGGAGGCCATGCGCCGCCTGGCGAGGATCGCGCGCCAGGAGGGTACAGCCATAGGCATCTGTCACTTCCACCGCCCCAACACGCCTTCGGTGGTGGGGGAGATGATCAGGACGCTGCGCGCCGAGGGCATCAACTTCGCCTTCGTGGAGGACATCCACAACTGAGGACACCCCGCCGAAGATCGCCGCGACATGGGTGGCGCCCCCAGGTTTTTCCAGGCACAGGTATTCGTGGGATCTTTCCCCGGCACACGTCTCGGCGGAGTGAAAGGCCCGCGACGGACCGTGGGTGGAACCGCCCGGCGACCGCTCGCGGGCCCCGCTATCGCAGGCCGCGCGGTATGGCCTGGTCGTGCCGTCGAGGTCGCCTGCAGGGGATCCCGGTGAGGTCCCGGCGTCGATGGCCGGGCTGTCCTCAAGCAGGCGGTGACCCACAGGACCCTCCGAGGGCTCGAGGCCATGGCGATTGGCAAGTTATGGCAGCTGGCAGGCCTTGCCCTCCGCGGCGTCTTTCCCGGGTTGCGGTCTTTCCCGGGGAGCGGTCTTTCCCGGGGAGCGATTTCTCCGTTACGACCCCACTGCTTATGACTGCCCGGTTGACCTTGACATATATGGATGTATGTAGACAGCGGGCGGGCGCCAAAGGCGGCTTCGCCCCAGCGGGCTCTTCGTTGACGGCTTGCGGGGGCCCCTCAAGTCCCGTGGCGGCCGCTCACCTGCCGGGCGCGGCGGCGGCGTTCCCGGCTCAGCAGGTAGAAACCCTTCCCCGCCGCCTCGATGAAACGGAACTGGTTCATGGCCCGGGGGACTTTCAAGGCCCACCTGCCGCGGAGGGAAAGCACCGCCTCCACCCGGCGCGCGGGGTCCAGCGTCACTTCCTCCACGATCACCCCTTCGCGGTCGTCCAGCTGGGCCCTGACGGTGCCGTCCCCATCCACGATGCAGGTGTAGCCGGGGAAGCTGGATTTCTGGGTCAGGAAGGGGAGGCCGGGTACCGGCGAGGTCCAGGGGCCGCACTTGTTGACGAAGATAACCGGGATGCCGAGCATCGCCGCGTAATAAGGTGCGAGGTTCTTCAGGTTATGGTTGTATGCCCGGACCGCCCCGGCGGGGAAGAAGAGGTTGGGCATGGGCGAGGGTGCGGAATGGGGCATGAGGAGGATTTCCGCCGCTTGCGAGCACATGAGGCGCGGGGTGTAGGCCAAAAGGTTCTCGTAGCAGATGCCCACCCCGATCCTCCCGATACCCGTTTCTATGACGTGAGGCCCCGCCTCTCCCCGCGTGAAGAAGGCCTCGGCGAAGGCGGGGGTCTGCTTGCGCACCCTGCCCGCCGTGGTGCCCTGCGGGTCCACGAGGACGAAGCTGTTGTAGAAATCATCTCCCTCGGCCTCCAGGTAACTGGTCCCCAGCCATATCCCCAGGCGTCGGGAGGTTTCCCGCAGCCAGCGCATGGTGGGGCCATCCGCGGGTTCCGCCGCATCCCAGATCTCCTTGCTGTAGACGTACCCGGTGGGCATGAACTCCGGGAACACCACCACCAGCGCTTCACTGGCGGCGGCCTCCTCCGCCAGGACGGTGGCACGTGCCAGGTTCTTCTCCACCGCCCCGTTCTCCGAGGCCATCTGTACCGCCGCCACCCTCAGGGTCCTCGCCTCGTCGCTCATGGCGCACACCTCCCGGCTTCATGGTAGTACTTCCCCGCCTTTCCGCGCACGTCGTCGCCCATGGCTGGTTGCAGAGATCTTCGGGGCAATGCTCAGCGGGCCGCGAAGCTCCCAGCGTTACGGGGAAATGTCTCAATCGATCATGATGCCTCCGTCGAGGATCAGGGTCTGGCCGGTCATGTAGGTGGCGTCCTCCACCAGGAAACAGACCGCCTTGGCTACCTCCTCGCAGCGCCCGAAGCGCCGCATGGGGATGCGGGGGATGATCTTGGCCTTGTAGTCCTCGGGCATCCAGCCGATCATCTCCGTCTCTACGTATCCGGGAGCGATGGCGTTCACCCGGATCCCGTAACGGGCCACCTCCCGTGCCAGGCATACCGTGAAGCCGGTGACCCCACCCTTGGAGGCGGCGTACGCCGTGCCACCCGCCATGCCGATCATGGAGACGATGGATGAGATGTTCACCACGCACCCCGGCGCCTTGCGGCGGATCATGTCCTCCACCGCGTACTTGCTCGTGTAGAAGTAGCTGAAGAGGTTGACGTGCAGGACCCTCTCCAGGTCCTTGTCCTCCATCGCCTGGATGGGAGCGAGGTGGGTCATGCCGGCGTTGTTCACCAGGATGTCCACCCCGCCCAGCTCCTGCACGCATCTCTCCACCACCGTGCGCGCTCCCTCCTCCGTGGCCAGGTCGCTCTGCACCACCAGGGCGCGCACCCCCTTCGCCTCCGCCAGTTCGCGCACCTCGTGGGCGGCGTCCACGCGGCTCTGGCAGCAGACGACCACGTTGGCCCCGCGATCCGCCAGTTCCAGTGCGATAGCCCTCCCGATGCCCCGCGAGGAGCCGGTGATGATGGCGTTGCTCCCCTCGATCATGGCCCGCTCCCTTCTGCTACGTCGCACCTCCCGGTCACGTTACATTATACCTGCCTACCTGTTGGGAAACGCCGCCTTGCCACGCATGCTTTCCCGCTGGGCGGCCCTTCCCGTTAACGCTCGAAGGCGCCGATGTCCCAGGTGCCGCCGCGGGGGCGTGGATTGCAGTCGAGATCGTCGGAGGGCGCGTCAAAGGATGAGCCGGCGTCAAGCGCCTGGCTGCCGTCCCGCAGGCGATAATCGCCCGATACTCCCCAGGCGGGAGCGGCGAAAAGCGGGTCGCCGCTGAGGTTCCCCTCGCCCAGCTCCCCGGCCTGTAGATCCGCCGCGGTGTAATCCCGGCCGTTGGCGTGCACCTGTATCTCCTTTCCGGGGCGGTAAAAGAGGTTGTGGTCGGCGAGCAGGCTGACGTCATCCCCGAAGTAAGCGGGGCCGTGTCCGCCGGCGACGATGGTGTTGCGCAGGACCAGGTGCACGGGGGCAGACCCCTCGTACTGCGCGTATAGGGGGTAGGCCTCCCGCTCCGGGTTGTCGTGGATGGTCACGTTGATCACCTCGAAGCGAGCCGCGCCGCCGCCCTCTGCTTCGATCACCAGCCCGGCCCAGGGCGAAGGGCCTCCCACCCCGTCACCGGTGCCGTATATCAGGGTGTTGGTGACCATGCTCCCGTCGCCCCATAGCTTGACCCCATCGCAGGTGTTATTGGCCACCACGCAGTGGTGTATGTAGGTGTTCCGCGCCTTGCTGTCCAGGCCGTCCCCCAGGTTGTGTTCCGCGCGGGTGTATGCGATCTCCACCGGCCCCCCCGAGGGCTCGATGCCGAAGCCGTCGGGCCTGTCGTAAGGGCCCGGCCCCGGCCCGCCACGGTAATAGTGGCCGGAATAGGAGAGCTCGCATCCACGCACGAGAACGTCTCTCCAGCCCGACTCGCCGACGGGCCCGCCCATGCCGCCGAAGCCGCAGTGGGTTATGATGCAATCGAGCACCTGGAGGTCCTCCACGTCCGCGAGGTCCATGCCCATCTCGTCCAGGTGATGGATATAAAGGCCTGCGATGATCACGTGTCTCACCGGCCCGGCCGCTCCCGTGATCCCCGTCCTGAAGGGAGCTCCTCCGTCGCTGGTGATCTCCAGGTTTTCCAGGCGCAGGTAAGCGGCGCCCGAGATGTCCACGGCGGCGAGAAGGTCGTCGCTTCCGGCGAGGACGGGACGCTTCCCGTCCTCGCCCCTAATGGTGATCCAGGCTTCCGGTGTTCCGGGGGGAGGCATGATGATGTCCGCGTCGTATTCTCGCAGGGCGTAGCGGCCTCCCATGATGACCAGGGTGTCGCCGGGAGAGAGCCGCCTGGATGCGTACCCGGGCGTGGCCCAGGGCGCCTCCCTGGTCCCGGGGCCGGAATCGGAACCGGAGGGGGAGACGTAGTAGGTATGACCGACCCCGGCGCCCGCTGCGCTTATCTCGTCCCCGGGAGGGCATGCGGGACGGGAACCGCCGCAGCCCGTGGCCACGGCGATCATGATCGCCAGAAGAAAGAACACCGTATGCCTTGCGCGAATTATATGGAATATATTGCCATGCAACATGCGGCGCACCTCGCATCGTGTAACCGCGTGCCATCCGTCGGGACATCGGCGCAAGGCGCATGCGTGCCTCCCGACACGGCCGCCATGCTCCCGCCGTCTCCGGCCACTCCCGGCCTCCTCATGTCAGCCACGGGAACCCCTTTCCGGACCGGGTGAAGCGGGGCGGCGGGCGAGGGCGGTGAGGGAGCTTCCCAGGGGAAGGCCGGGGCCGGCGGCCACCCGCGCCTCCAGGGCTAGTATGCCGGTGAGTGCCCGGTTGAGGGGGCCGGGGAGGAGCCGGAGGTCGGAGGCGGCATCCTCCACGGCGGCCTTCCTGCTCATGATGCGCACCGCGGCTATGGGGGGGAGCAGGGTGAAGACGAAATAGGTGACCTTCACCGGCTCCAGGCCGGCACGGGGCAGCATTTCCATGATCTGGGAACGACGGTAACGGCGCACGCCGCCCACCGCCAGGTCATGGCCGCCGCGCAAAAACTCCAGGGCGGGCAGGTTGAGCAGCAGGTATCCTCCCGGGGCCAGGACGCGCGCCATCTCCCGCAACGCCGCCAGGTCGTCCCGCACCTCGCGGTGGTAGATGACGTTGAGGGAGAGCACCAGGTCGAAGGAGCCGCCGGCGAAGGGAAGAACTTCCACCGGGGCACGGTGAAGCTCCTCGAGGCCTCGTTCCCGGCAGCGCCGCAGGGCCTCGTCGCTCAAGTCGAGCGCCGCCAGGCGCCGGGGCCGGTACCTTTCACGCAACCACTGCGTGAACCCCCCGGTGCCGCAGCCGGCGTCCAGCACGCGTTCCCGCGCCTGCGACGGGCAGTAGCGGTCGAGGAGGAGCCCGTAGAGGCGGCGGTGCCCCAGGTACCACCAGTGGATGTCCTCCACGTTGCGAAGGGTCTCGTACTCGCTCTCCTTCATGCGGGCACCCTCGTTTTCCCCGGCACGCCGTCAACGCGGCGCTTCTTCGCCCCATGGTAAGGTCAAGGGTGCGCGAAAGGCAACACGCGCACCCGGCAAGGGGTGGCGTGGTGGATGGGATTTAGTGGTTCTTTATGCGGAAGGAGGCCTGCAAGTGCAGGTCTTCGGGGCGGGAGGACGAACCCGCGAAGAGGCGGTAGGTCGTCTCCTCCACCTCCCAGCGGCCCTTTTCCGCGTCGTAGTACGCCAGGTCGCACGCCCTCAGAAGGAAGGGCACGGAGCGGGATTCGCCCGGCGCGAGGCGCACGCGTGCGAAGCCCTTGAGCTCTTTCACTGGTCGCTCCACGCGGGAGGAGGGGTATGCGACGTAGAGCTGGACCACCTCCTCGCCGGCCATGCCCCCCGTGTTCGCGACCTCCGCCTCCACGCGGAGGGAGCCCTCGGGCGACATCTCCTCAGCGCTCAGGCGCAGGTCCCGGTATTCGTAGGTGGTGTAGCTGAGGCCGAAGCCGAAGGGGAAGGCGGGGCGCATGCCCTGCTTGTCGAAGAGGCGGTAGCCGTGGTAATAGCCGTATTCCAGACTCCGCGCCTTCTTGTCGAAGGGGGGCAGCTGCTCGTTGTCCTCCGGGAAGGTCACCGGTAGCTTGCCGCAGGGATTGACCTCCCCGAAGATGATGTCCGCCACGGCATTGCCGCCCTCCATCCCCGGGTACCATGCCACCAGGACGGCTTCCACCTCGTCCCGCCAGCCGGAGGTGAGCACCGCGGAGCCCCCTTCCAGGACCACGATGCAGCGGGGACTTGCTTTGGCAACTACTTCCAGGAGACGTACGTCCCGGGGCCGCAGAGAGAGGTCCTCCCGGTCTCCTCCCGCCTTTACCGGCCAGGGCATGTACTCCCCCTCGTCCCGTGCGGTGAGGCCCACAACCACCACGCAGGCGTCGGCGTTGCGCGCCGCGCGGCTGGCCTCCTCCAGGTCGCCGCCGTCCCGGTAGTCTATGCGCACCTCATCGCCCGCGCGCTCGCGCAGCCCCTCCAGCACCGTCACCGCGTAAGGGGGACGCACGCGGCTGGAGCCGTGGTCGCCCAGGTTGGCCAGGTCCGCCAGCCGCCCGATGACCGCCAGGCTCCTTATCTCTCCGCTCCGCAGGGGGAGCGCGCCGCCCTCGTTCTTCAGCAGTACGACGGATTTGCGTGCGGCTTCCAGGGCCAGCGCGACATGTTCCCGGCATGCCACCTTCCGCCGACCGTAATCGCTCCGGGTGCCGGTTTCTGCGAAGCGGGCCTTCTGGCGCAGTATCCTGGTCACCGCCTCGTCCACCACCGACATCGGCACCCTGCCGTCCCGCACCGCCCTGCGCAGCCTCCTGCCGAAGTGGAAAGTGTGCGGCATCTCGATGTCAAGGCCTCCCAGGGCCGCCTTCACCGTGTCGCGGGTCCCCAGGACGAAGTCGGACATCACCAGTCCCCGGAAGCCCCATTCCCCCTTGAGGATATCGCGCAGCAGGTGCGAGTTGTGCGCGCAGTATGCGCCGTTCACCCGGTTGTAGGCGCTCATGACGGCGGCCGCGCCCTCGTCCACGCAGCGCTTGAAGTGGGGGAGGTAGACCTCGCGCAGGGCGCGTTCGTCCACGCGCACGTCCACGCGGAAACGGGAGCACTCGATGCTGTTACAGGCGAAGTGCTTGACGCACGCCATGACGTGTTTCTGCAGTCCACGCACCATTGCGGCACCCATCTCCCCCAGGAGGTAAGGGTCCTCGCCGTAGGTCTCCTGGGCGCGTCCCCATCCCGGATGGCGCAACAGGTTGATGCATACCGCGCCGAGGAAATCGGCTTCCTGGGAGCGCGCCTCCACCCCCATGGCCTCCCCTATGCGCTCCTCGAGCGCGACGTCCCACGTGGCGCCGCGGGCCATGGAGACGGGAAAGCAGGTGGAATGGTCGAGGGACACCCCTCGCGGCCCGTCGGTGAAACGGATGGGGGGGATTCCCAGGCGGCGGTCCGCCCCGCTGCGAAAGGGGCGGTAGTTGTACCTGGCGAGCGAGATCAACATCTCCCACGGTTTCATGTGCCCCGACATCTGGCGCGTCTTCTTGCGCAGGCTCATGCCGGACACCAGGGCGCGCAGCGCTTCCTCCCTCTCCCTGCCCTCGGATTCCAGCACCGCGGTCCAGGCAACGCGCTTGGATGCTGAGGCCGCCCGGCGGTTTTCGTCCCCGCGGGCCATGCCGCTGCCGCGCAATCGTCGTTTCGCCATGGGTATCTCCCGTGCAGGAAAGGGGCCGGGTCGGCGCCCGGGTGTGCCGGCGCGGGCGTTCGACCGGCGAGCGGGGCGCCTTTACGGCCCCATCATACCATGCAGGGTGTGGCGATGAGGACACGTTGCGGCCGCGAGGTGATCCCGCATGGAGGAAGGCCCCCGTGGGCGGGCGCCGATCCGCGGTGCCCTCGCCGGCCGGCACGCGGGCGCGTGCGGAACGCGGGCACGTGGTCCGTGGTGGTGTCGCGAACCCGCGTCATGAAACGGCGCCTTCCAGGCAAGGCGGGGCATCCTCTACGGGGGCATCGACCTTCGCGGCATGAGGGTTTGTCCCGCGGCGCTAGCCCTCCCTCGGGTATGGTCCATCGGTTGGACATGGTCCTACGAGATGTCCCAACGGAACTGAGGCTCCGACCGCTGGGACAACCGGCGCGACCGCCGACGGCCCCTTCGCGAAAACGCAGGATAAGGAAGATGCACGAAAAAGGACTTAGATATGTTCACACTTACTAAAATTAAACTTGACATTATTTGTACACTGCGAATAAAATAACCTCAGGCTGTCCGTGATCAGCAGGGGAGTAAATCAGCAGGGAGGGGGCTTTTGCCATGTTCAAGGACGAGCAGCTTGCATCCATCGCCAGAACCCGTGAGGAATGGGAACTCACCGTACTGCGACCCATCATGGAGAGATGGCCGGAGCGCAGGGAGGAATTCCACACCCAGTCGGGTCATTCCGTGAAGCGGGTCTACACACCGGAGGACATCGCCGACAAGGATTACGTGCAGGATATCAGTTTCCCGGGATGGTACCCCTTCACGCGCGGGGTTTTCCCCACCGGCTACCGCGCAAAACTATGGACCCGCCGACTCATCACCGGCCTGGCGACCCCCGAGGAGACCAACAGGCGCCTGAAGTACCTAATCGAACAGGGCCAGACGGGGCTCAACATCATCTTCGACAACCCCACCACCAACTGCCTGGACTCGGACAATCCGCTGTGTGAGGGCGAGGTGGGGCGGGACGGGGTTCCCTGCGACACGCTGCGGGACGTGGAGGTCATCATGGACGGCATCGACATGCGCCAGGTTTCCACCTCCATCATCCACTCCGGCCCCTTCATCCTCGCCATGTACCTGGCGCTGGCGGAAAAGAGAGGCGTCCCCTTCGACGCGCTGCGGGGAACGCTGCAGAACGACGTCCTCAGCCAGTATTACACCGTGAACATGTCCGTGCTGGGCCTGCGCGACGGCTTCCGCATCTCCTCCGACGTGGTGGAGTACTGCCGCAAGCACGTGCCCCGCTGGAACCCCATAAGCTTCGTGGGTTACCAGATAAGGGAAGCGGGAAGCACCGCGGCGCAGGAGATCGCCTTCGCCATCGGCAGCGCCGTCGCATACGGCGAGGAACTGGTGGGGAGGGGCATGGACGTGGACGATTTCGCGCCGCGCTTCTCCTTCATGTTCAACTGCCACAACGATTTCTTCGAGGAGATATGCAAGCTGCGCGCGGCGAGGCGCCTCTGGGCGCGCATCATGAAGGAACGCTTCGGTGCGCGCAACCCGCTCTCGTGGCTGTTGCGTTTTCACGTGCAGACGGCGGGGAGTTCCCTCACCGCCCAGCAGCCCATAAACAACGTCATCCGCACCACCATCCAGGCCCTGGCCGCGGTGCTGGGAGGCACCAACTCGCTGCACACCAACTCAATGGACGAATGCTACGCGTTGCCCTCCGAGTACGCTGCCCGCACCGCGCTGCGCACGCAGCAGATCATCGCCTACGAGAGCGGGGTGGCGAACACCGTGGACCCCCTCGCCGGTTCGTACTTCGTGGAGAAGCTGACCGACGAGATAGAGGAAGAAGCGCACGAGATCCTGCGCAGGATAGACGAGATGGGAGGCATGGTGGCGGCCCTGGAGGCGGGATGGGTACAGAGGGAGATCGTGCGTTCCTCCAACGAGTACCATCGCAAGATGAAGGAGGGCGAGATAACCGTCGTGGGCGTCAATGCCTTCACGGAGGAGGGCGACGAGGAGGTGCCCCTTGAGATATTGCGTATCGATCCCGCGCACGAGGCCCACCAGGTGAGGATGCTGAGGGAGGTCAAGGAGGGGCGGGACGAGCGGGCCCTGCGCGCGGCGCTGGAGCGGCTGAAGGAGGATGCGGCGGCCCACCGCAATGTCGTCCCCGCCTGCATAGAGGTCGCGAAGGCCTACGCAACGATAGAGGAGATCGGCAACGCCTTGAAGGAAGCCGTGGGAGCGGGGAAGGAGAGTAAAGACGCTTTCATATGTTGAGGTATCGGGAGGCGGGGAGGCGCGGCACCGGCGCCATGGATGGGGTCGGAGGCGATGCAGGCCGGTTTTATCGTAGTGCCCGCCGCTTTCCGTCCGTCGCCGTGAGGGGAGGGAGATGTCGGCGGAGGGAAGAAGGCGGCGCGGGACCAGGTCAGGGAGCGGAGGTGAACGATGGTGAGGAAGCGGCCTACGAGGGTACTTCTGGCCAAGGCGGGACTCGACGGCCACAACCGCGGCATACAGCTCGTGGGCAAGGCCTTGCGTGATGCCGGCATGGAGGTTGTTTACGGAGGCCTGCGTATCACCCCGCAGGAGGTGGTGGAGATGTCCATACAGGAGGACGTGGACGTGGTGGGCATCAGCATCTTCTCCGGCGGGCTCATGACCATAATTCCCAAGATTTACCATGCACTACAGGAGAACGAGGCGACGAAGCACATACCCTTGGTCGTGGGAGGCATACTGCCGCCCCACGAGGCCGACGAGTTGCTGAGCATGGGCATCAGCGGCGTCTTCGGGCCCGGTAGCGACCTTGACGAGATCGTCGGCTTCATAACGCAGCTGGCGGATTCTCGAGTTCATGGGTGACGCTTTCGCTGGCTTCTTCGTGTGTGGTATGGAGAGGCCGGGCCGGGGAATAAGGCTCGCTCCGCGACGCGCGGCCTCGCGATGGTTCACCCTCTTCATGCAGGGGCTCCATCCATGCAAGGATTTATCCACCTACTTTCCTCTTCCAGAGGCCGCTTGCGATGTCGCTCGCCTTACCCCCGGTCCCGGCTTGGTGGGGCGATTATAGTTTCTTCTTCCGGCGGCCGAGCCGCCGGATAACGGTCTCGCTCGCAGGCTCGCTGCGACCGACCCGGTCGTTCCCGGCCCTTGTCGGGTGATTATAGTTCCTTCTTCCGGCCCGGGGCCTCAGGGTAAGGAGTTGGGTGGCCGGGGGATAAGGCTCGCTCCGCGACGCGCGGCCTCGCGATGGTTTGCCCTCTTCATGCAGGGGCTCCATCCATGCAAGGATTTATCACCTATTTTCCTCGTCCGGTGGCCGCTTGCGATGTCGCTCGCCTTACCCCCGGTCCCGGCCTGGTGGGTAGTTCAGTAAAGGCTCGCTGCGACCGACCCGGTCGTTCCCGGCCTCGGTTGGGTGGAAATCCGGAGGGCGCTTGCGATGTCGCTCGCCTTACCCCCGGTCCCGGCCTTGGTGGGTGGTTCAGGCGGGGAACAATCTGATGTGCATACCTACATGGTGAAAACGGATGAAGGACATGTATACTCCATGATACGTATCAGGAAGAAATACATGACACGTATCGAGCAAAACAAACCGTTTAAGCAAGGGTTCTTGGCGACGGGAGAAAAGTACGACATGACGGGAGGCACGGCGGAAAGAGATAAGAAACGCATGGAGGAAGAAAAGACAAGAAGAGACAAAGTGAGCATGAAGGGGAAAAAGGGGACGACGAAGGTGGTTAGTCTCACGGTTACTCTCCTAACCGGCGGACTGCTGGTTGCCGCCTGGGCACGCTTTCGCGCCTGGAGGGAGAGGGTGATGCCGCGGCGCGATCCCTCGCTTCCCTGGGAGCGTTTCAACCTCCGCGCGCGCGACGGTACCGAGCTCGCCGTGCGCAGGATAGGAGGGGGGAAAGCCGGGGCGCTCATCGTCGCCCACGCAGCGGTGACGGGGCAGCGTTACGCCCCGCTCGTGGACCTGGCGGAGATGCTCGCGGCGCACTTCGACGTCTATACCTTCGATTTCCGCGGACACGGCGAGAGCGGCGGCCGCCTGCGCCTGGGGTTGGCAGGGCCCCTCCAGGACATGGAGGCCGTGGTGGAACACGTGCGCGGGCGGGGTTATGCGTGGTTGGGGGCGGTGGGCTTCTCCCTGGGAGGCATGGTGTCCATCGTCCACGCGGCCCTCCGTCCCGGCCTGGATGCGGTGGCGGCGGTGGGCGCCCCTCCCGCCTTGCCGGACATCTCCCCTTACCGTCGCCTCCTGCCGGCTTGGTCTCTCTTCCTGCGCCTTCTGGGGGCGCGCTTCGCGCCCGTGCCCGAGGGAGGGCTCTTGCCGCTAGACGTGGCGGAGGATTTCCCGCCCCTGCCGCTGCTCGTCGTGCACGGGGAAAGGGAGGTCTTCTACTCCCGCTCGGACCTCGAGGTGATGCTGAACAGGCTGGGAAACAAGGTCGAGTTCTGGGAGATAGCCGGAGCGGGACACGCGGAGCTGACGGGGTGGGAGCCCCGACTGGTAGGATGGCTTGTGGAAAAATCAGGCAACAGAGCCCGTCATGTGCCGGGGAGACGCGCATGAGAAGCACGCGGCGAGCACGCGGCACGAGTTCGGCGCGGCATTGGCCTTGACGCGGGATTCGCTGGTAATATTGGTGATGTACCCGTGCGAGGCGCTTCGGCAGGCGCGAGCGTCCGTCGGGGAAGCGTCCCTCCGCCGGAAAGCGAGGCCGCGGGGAAGGCGAAAGGGACGGCGTGTCGCGAGGGCCTGGAGGTGATGGAGGTGTTTCTGGAGAAACCCTGGGGGAACATCAAGGCATTCGCCTTGAACCAGCCCTGCACGGTGAAGATCATCACCGTGGAGCCGGACCAGGAGACCAGTCTTCATTACCACAAGCTGCGCGATGACATGTGGATAATCCTGGACGACGGGCTCGAGGTCACCATAGAAGGGGAGACCTTCTTCCCCCGCGAGGGGGAGGAATTCATGATCCCGGCCGAGAAGAGGCACAAGATACGTTCCCTGGGGAAGAGGGGAAGGGTACTGGAGATCGACATCGGCTTCACCAGCGAGGACGACACCTATCGCATCACCGACCTTTACGGGAGGGAACTGGTGGAGAAGGAGGAGACGGAGCTCTGAGGCTTCGCGGAGGAGAGTGAGGACATGCTCAAGTTGGTCATACCCAAGGGCAGCCTGGAGGCGACCACCCTGGATATCCTCAAGGATGCCGACCTCGCCGTGCGACGCAGCGGGGACCGGGAGTACCATGCTAGCATCGATGATCCCCGCATCGAACAGGTGCGCATCCTGCGCCCGCAGGAGATACCCAAGTACGTCGAGGATGGCTTCTTCGACCTGGGGATAACCGGGTACGACTGGATACGCGAGTCGGGGGCCAAGGTGGTGGAGCTCGCGGACCTGCCCTACACGAAGACGGCGGTGGGCACCGTGGTGAGGGTGGTGCTGGCGGTGGCCGGCGACTCCCCCTACCGGAGCCCGCAGGACCTCCCCGACGGGGTGAGGGTGTCCACGGAGTATCCCAACCTGGTGGAGGAATATTTCCGCCGCCTGGGCAAGGAGGCCGTGATCTACCTCTCCTACGGGGCGACGGAGGCCAAGGTGCCCGAGATGGCGGACGCGGTGGTGGAGCTCACCGAGACGGGCGGGACCCTGCGCAAGCACGGATTGCGCATCATAGACACGGTCCTCGAGTCGACCACGCGCCTCATCGCGAATGGGGAGAGCTACGCCGACGGGGAGAAGAGGCGCCTCATGGAGGAGATAAGGCTGCTCATCCTGGGAGCCCTCAACGCCCGCGGCAAGGTGCTCATCAAGTTCAACGTAAGCGAGAAGAACCTCGATGCCGTGGTGGAGGTGCTTCCCTCGCTGAAGGCTCCCACCCTCTCTCGCCTCTTCGGCCAGGACTATTACGCGGTGGAGAGCGTGGTGGAAAAAAGGGGTATAAACCTCCTCATCCCCGAGCTGGTGAAGAGGGGTGCGGAGGACATAATCGAGCTGCCCATAAGCAAGATAATCTGACAAGGGGACCGGCAAGGGGAAGCGAAGGGGAGAGGCGATGGCGGCACTGCAGGACAAGGTGGCCGAGCTGCTCGACAGGTGGCGGGAGGAGATCCAGCGCCTGCCGGTGCCCGCCCACGTGCAGCTGGTGGACGGCGAGCCGGGCGAGCGCCTGCGCCGGCTGGCTTCGGCACTCCTCGAGGTGGCGGAGGATGCCGAGGCGTCGTCCCGCTTTCAGCCGGGCGGCGATGCCTACCGCGAGGCGGAGGAGCTGGGACGCCTGCGGAGGCAGCAGGGTTTCTCCATGGAGCTACTGGTCCAGGAACACGTGATCATGCGCAACGAGTTCTGGAACCTCTTCCACGAGTCGGTGGAGATGAAGCGCGTCGTCGATTTTCACCTCGAGAAGAGGGTGAACAACTCCTGCGACCTCCTGCTGCAGGCGGCCGCCTCCGCTTACCATTACCAGAGCTCCAAGGAGATAATGGAGAACCCGCTGCGGGACCCGCTCACCGGACTGTACAACCAGAGCTATTTCCAGGGCCGCATGATAGAGGAGCTTCGCCGCTCCGTGCGCTACAAGCGCGACATCACGCTGGTTCTCTTGGAACTCGGGAACTATTACCATTTGTTGGAAAAAGAGGGCAGGGAGACGATCGAAAGGGCGCTGAAGTATATCGGGCACTGCCTTTCCCGCATGACCAGGGATTGCGACGTGGTAGCCAGGCTTGGCGAGGGGAGTTTCGCCGCCCTCCTGCCGGAAACCGGCTGGAGGGGAGGCAAGGTCATGGCGGAACGCCTGAGCCGCTATTTCCAGCGCGAGCTCGACGCCCTCTTCGCCGGGGACCTGCACCCGGAGCTTTCCTGGGGACTGGCCTCCTTCCCCGACGAGGTGAGCCAGCCGGAAAAGCTCTATCCCTGCGCCGTGGAGGCGATGCGCGCTTCCCGTTCCCTTCCCCGCGGGGAGATAGCCGTTTACAGGGGATCCCGGCCCCAGGGAGGGGACTGAGTTGGCGGTGAGGCTGGTCTCGGACCTGCACGGCCGTTTCTCGGACCTGGCGGAGGCCGTTGAGCCCGGGGACGTGCTCATCGTGCTGGGTGACATCCTGGACCTCATCGACTGGGCGGACATCAGCGGCATCCTCCCGGACGTGGTGGGGCGGGAGAGGCTGATCGAGAAACTGCTCGCGGCGGCCAAGTCGGGGCCCCCGGCGGCGGTGGCACTGAGAGACGAGCTCATTTCGCCACAAGGAAAGTATTACCAGGAGCTGCTGTCGCGCTCCGGCGAGCAGTACGGTGACTTCGCGGCGGCCCTGAAGGGGATGGAGGCGAAGGTCTACGTTATTTACGGGAACGGGGATATCCCTTTCCTGCTCGCGGAGGCGATACGGGACCTGGGCAACGTGGAGCTTGCCGAGGGGAAGAGGGATATCGACGGGCAGCTCTTCGGTTTCGTCTGCGGCGCAGTGTACTCGCCGTTCAGGATGCCGGCGGAGATGGACGACGCGTCGTTCGGGGAAAGGCTGCGCGCGCTGGGGAGGGTCGACGTTCTCTGCACCCACATCCCGCCCCGCGTGGACGAGGCGGTCTTCGACGTGGTGGCGGGGAGGCCGGTGGAGGGGAGCGAAACGCTGCTGCACTACCTGGAGGAGAACCGCCCCGCCTTTCACTACCACGGGCACGTGCACCAGCCGGCCCAGCGCGAGTTGCGCCTGGGCGACACGACGGTGATAAACGTCGCCTATTACAAGAGGGAGGGATACGTACACCTGCACCCATGGAATTCGACGTCGAGAAGCTGCTGAGGGAGGAGGTCAGGGACCTCCCGGTGTACAGCCCGGGAAAGTCGCCGGAGGAAGTGGCCCGGGAGATGGGCATCGCGGACTGCGTGAAGATGGCCTCCAACGAGAACCCCCTGGGCCCCTCGCCCCTGGCGCTGCGGGCCATGGCGGAGGCGCTCCCTACCGCGCATCTTTATCCCGACCCGGACTGTCACCGCTTGCGGGAAGCGCTGTCGCAACGCCTGGGGGTGCCCGGGGAATGCCTGCTGGTTACCCACGGGGCGGACGAGGCCTTCGACCTGCTGGCCTACGCCTTCCTGGAGAAGGGGGACGAGGTGGTGGTGGGGGACCCGACGTTCTCCTCCTACGAGCTCGCCGCGCGCACCATGGGCGCGGAGGTCAAAAGGGTCCCCCTGAAGGATTACCGCCAGGACATACCGGCCATGCTCGCGGCGGTGGGGAGGCGTAGCAAGCTGGTGGTCCTCTGTTCTCCCCTCAATCCCACGGGGACCACGGTGACGGGGGAGGAGCTGGATGAGATGGTCGAGGGCCTGCCCGGGAACGTCCTCCTGGTGCTGGACGAGGCCTACCTGGAGTACGTCACCGATCCCGGGCACCCGGACTCCCTGCGCTGGTTCGAGCGCCGCGCGGGCATGGTCATCACCCGCACCTTCTCAAAGATCTACGGGCTGGCCGGCCTGCGCGTGGGCTACGCCATCTGCCACCCCGCGGTGAGGGAGGCGCTGGAGAAAGTGAAACTGCCCTTCAACGTGAACCGCCTGGGGCAGGCGGCAGCCCTGGCAGCCCTGGAGGACGAGGAGCACCTGCGGCGCTCGCGCGAGCTGAACGAGCTCGGGAAGCGCCGCCTTTACGGGGTGCTCGCGGAGACCGGTTTCGCCTACGTTCCCACCCAGGCCAACTTCATCCTGGTGAAGGAGGGAGACCGCGGCGACCTCTTCGGGGAGCTCCTGCGCCGCGGCGTGATCGTGCGGGCGGGTGAGGCCCTGGGGGTTCCCGGCCACGTGCGCATCACCATCGGGGACGAGGCCCAGAACGACAGGCTGGAGGCCGCCCTCCGCGACATAGCGGGGAAAGGGTGATTGCGACCCATGCCGCTGCTGGGAGAGGAAGCGGGAAGGGGCCCGGGGGCCGCGAGGGTCTTCGTCTTTCTCGACGGGCTGGAATTCATCCAGGGAGAGAGCGCCTACCGCGAGGTGCTGGAGCCGCTGCGCGAGTTCGGTTCCTACCGTTATTACAAGAACCGCCTGGAGGAAAGCCATCTTCTCCTCGAGCGCATAGGCGACGCCCATGCCGTGTTCCTGGACTGGTCCAACCTGAACGCCGCGGTGCTCTCGTCCTGTCCCCGCCTGGAAATAGTTTCCTATATCGGGGTGGGGGCCGCCAACTTCGTGGACATCGCCGCCGCCAGCGCGCTGGGGATCGTGGTCACCAACACCCCCGATTACGGAAACCGTTCCGTGGCCGAACACGCCCTGGGGTTGATGCTGGCGGTCGCCCGCCACATCGTGCGCGGCGACCGCGATCTGCGCAGGGGGAGCTGGACCTCTGCGCAGCGCGAGGGCGTTCAGCTGGCGGGGCGGCGCATCGGGCTGGTGGGGCTGGGCGCGGTCGGTAAGGAGATGGCCCGCCTCTGCCGATCACTGGGCATGGAAGTCCTTTACTACGATACGAGGAGGCAGCCGGAGATGGAGGACGTGGCCGCTTATCGCGGGCTGGACGCGCTCCTCTCGCAGTGCGACGTCGTCAGCCTGCACGTGGCCTATACCCCCGAGACGCACAACCTCATCGGGGAGAGGGAGCTTTCCCTGCTGCGGCCCGGAGCCATACTGGTGAACACCAGCCGCGGCGAGGTCCTTGACCTGAAGGCCCTGGCGAAGGCCCTGCGGGAGGGAAGGCTGTGGGGAGCCGGCCTGGATAATTATCCCAATGAACCCCACCCCGACCTCAGCGAGCTCGTGGGGCTGGAAAACGTGGTGATGACGCCGCATATCGCCTTCAACACGCGGGAGGCGAAGGACCGCATGACGGCCATCGCCGTGGAGAACGTCGTTTCCTTCTACCGGGGAAGGGCGCAGAACGTCATCAACCCCGAGGTGCTGGCACGTTGTCGCGCGTACGGTGCGGGCACCCGCGCGGGCGAAGGAGATAGGGATTCCCGGGGAAGGCCGGCTTGAGCGAGGTCTTGAATGCAGGCGCACAACAGGGAGGTGACATGCACTTCACGCTGGTGATCCCCTCCTACTGGGGAAGGAGGCGGGGCGAGCCCTTCAATCACGAGGACGCGGTGTACGACCATCCCACGCCGCTGGATGCGGAGGGAACGCTGACCCGTGCCCTGGAGAGCATCCGTATCCTACGTTACCCGCGTTTCCGGGTGCTGGTACTGGGGGTGGCGACCCATCCCGACCTGGAGGAGGAGGTGGAAGGGCGCCTGCGGGAGATGGTGGCTCCCTTCAGGGAGCACTTCCCGGTGGCCCTGCTCACCCATTCCCACGAGAGGGAGATGAAGGACATCCTGCAGCGCGGCGGAAACGGCGCATACGCCGACATGCTATCCCTGCGCGGCTACGCGAACATCCGCAATTTCTGCCTGGTGGCGGCCTGCCTGGACGGGGCGGAGGGCGCGGTGCTCTTCGACGACGACGAGGTCTACGAGGACCCGCATTACCTGGATAAGGTGGCCGAGGTCCTCGGGCGGGAATGGCGGGGCCGCTTCGTCGGCGGCCTGGCCGGATACTACGTCAATGCCGACGGGGGATACCTGTTGCCGCGCCAGGATGACTGGGTGTTCGCGGAATGGCCCGCGGTGGAGTGCATGAACCGGGCCTTTACCATCATCGGGGTGGGAGATAGGCTGAAGCCGACGCCCTGGGTTTTCGGGGGCAACATGTGCATACACCGCGAGCTGTTCAGAAAGGTCGCCTTCGACCCCTGCGTGACGCGTGGGGAGGACATAGACTACCTGGTCAACGCGAGGTTCATGGGATATGACTTCTTCCTGGACAACACCCTCTGGATACGCCACCTACCGCCCCCCAAGACGGCCCCCCTGTGGAGGCGTTTTCGCGAGGACCTGGACCGCTTCGTGTACAGCAGGGAAAAACTGCGCACCCAGGAGGCGGCGGAAGGGCTGCGCCACGTGAGGGTGGAGGAGCTCGACCCCTACCCGGGGAGGTTCCTGCGCGACGACCTGGAGGAGATGATCTTCCGCACCTGCGTGCTCATGGGCCTGCATTATCTCTCCCGCGGCGAGAGGGAGGGTTTCGAGGAGTGCATGGCCAACATCGCCCGCGCCCGCGCACTGCCCTCGCTTTTCCGCAACCCCTTCCGCGAGTACATGGCCTGGCGGCGTCGCTGGGAGGAACTCATGCGCCTCCTCGCGCGGGAGGAAGGGCTGCAGCGTTACGTGCAGGACCTCTTCGAGCGGACGCGGTGATGGCGATGGCGCAGGGCGGAACCGTGCTCGACCCGTCGGTCGTGAGGCGCTGCCGCGAGATAGGGCGGGCGGATATCCTCGTGGGCATCCCCAGCTTCCGCAACGCGGACACCATAGCCCACGTGGTGCGCACCGCCGCCGAGGGCATGGTCAGGTACTTTCCCGACCTGAAGCCGGTGCTGGTCAATTCCGACGGGGGCTCCACGGACGACACGGTGGAGGTGGTGCTGCAGACGCCCGTGCCCCCGCAGGTGGAGAAGATCGTGACCCCCTACCGCGGCTTGCCCGGCAAGGGCTCCGCCTTCCACGCCATCTTCGAGGTGGCCACCAGGTTGCGGGCGCGCATCTGCATCGTGGTGGACTCGGACCTGCGCAGCATCACCCCGGAGTGGATACGCCTGTTGGGCGAGCCGGTGTGGAAGAACAGCTACGGCTTCGTCGCCCCTTACTACATCCGTCACAAGTACGACGGGACCATCACCAACAACCTCGCTTTTCCCCTCACGCAGGCGCTTTACGGCAGGCGCATCAGGCAGCCCATAGGCGGGGATTTCGGTTTCACGGGTTCGCTCGCCCTCATCTACTCGCACATGGACGTCTGGAGATCCGACATCGCGAAGTTCGGCATCGACATCTGGATGACCACCACCGCCATCACCGAGGGGTTCCGCATCTGCCAGTCGGCCATGGGGGTGAAGATACACAACGTCAAGGACCCGGGAAGCGACCTGGGCTCCATGTTCGTCCAGGTGGCCTCAACCATCTTCTACCTCATGGGCGAGCACGAGGTGAAATGGATGCGGGTGCGGGGTTCCACCGCCACGCGCATCTTCGGGAACGTGCGCTACGAGGAGCCGGCGAGCATGGGGATCAACGTGGAAAACCTCATCGACCACTTCATCACAGGCTGCGAGCGTTACGGGGAGATCTGGGAGGTGGTCATGGAGCCCTCCAACCGGCTGGAGGTTTCCTTTGCGGCCCGGGCGAGGAAAGAGGAAGATTTTACCTTTCCGGAGAGCCTGTGGGCGAAGCTGGTGTACGATTTCGCGGTGGCCTACAACTTCGAGTGCCGCTTTTCCAGGAGGGAGATCGTCGAGGCGCTGGTGCCCCTCTACTGCGCGCGCACGGCGGATTTCGCCCTCCGCACCAGGAACATGACCACCATGGAGGCGGAGTACCTGGTGCAGAGGCAGGCGGAGGAGTTCGAGTGGCTCAAGCCCTACCTGCTGGAGAAATGGATTAGGGCGAGGGAAGCCACGTCCGCAGAACCAAGGGGCATCCTGCCTACTGCCACCTGATGGCCTCGCCGCGCACCTGGTCCCCGGAACTGCCGGCAGTCATCCCGACATAGCCCGGCGCGCGGTCGGCGCCGCACGGGCCGCTTCCTTCCCGGGAGGCGCGGGACTGCCACGCGGGCGACAGGCCTGCCGCCGGGGTCGACGTCACGGGGATTTGACGCGTCGGGGGCCCCGTTCTTACCATATCCACGTGATGATGCGGAGCATGTATTACTTGAAAGTGTCGCAGGGCAAGGAGGCCTTTCCGCCCATGCCCGTGACGGGGACACGACCGTCGCGGCAGCGAAAGGAGGCCATGCCGGTCACGATGTCGCCGGTCGAAGGGAGGGAGATGATCCCGTGACCATGGTGGACCTGTTCGAGAACTGCGTGCGCAGGTTTCCGGACGCGCCGGCTCTCACCTGCGGGGACGTGCGCCTTACCTACCGGGAACTCGATGCGAGGATCAACCGCCTGGCACATGCCCTACTGGATCTCGGGGTGAGAAGGGAGGGGAAGGTAGGGCTGGCCCTGTACAACGGCAACCATTTCGTGGAGGGCATGTACGCGGCGTGGAAGATCGCGGCCGTCCCCGCGAACATCTCCTATCGCTACACGGAGAAGGAGATCCTGCACGTGGTGCGCAAGGGCGACATCGACACGGTGATCCTGGATGAAGACCTGGTGGAGCGTTTCCGTGCCCTGCGCGGAGAAGCTACCTTCAGGAACCTCATCGTTGCGGGCACAGGGGTTACGGACGGTGCGGACGGATTCCTCTCCTACGAAAGTCTTCTCGAGGGACGCCCGGCCACGAAGCCGGGGCTCGCGTGGAAGGAACTGGGCAGCGATGACGTGGGCTGGATGCTCTTCACGGGAGGCACCACGGGATATCCCAAGGCGGTCTTGACCTCGCAGAGGGACCTGCTGGGTTTGGGGGTGGATATATTCAGCCTGGTCTTTCCCCTGCTGGGCAAGGTCTCGCTCCTGCCGCCGGAGGTGCGCGAGCGCATCGGCGCTTCCCTGGGGCTGCGTTCGCGGGGCACGGCTTCGCGGTTTGCCGGGAAATGCGGGTCTGCCGCGCTTGCCCTCCTGCGCCGTGAGGCGGTGGGGCGCTTTCTCACCCGCGTGGTGAAAACGACGCCTTTCCCCGTCTGCGTATTCGTGATGCGCCGGTTGCCGCGCGTCCTGTCCGGCAGGCTGCGGGTACTCATAGCCTGCCCCATGATACACGGCGTGGGGTGGGGGGCTGCCTGCCTGTTCTCCACCATAGGCGCGCACGTCGTTCTCTTGCCTGGAAAACATTACCATGCAGGGGAGGCGGTGCGCGTGATACGCGAGGAGAAGGTGGGCGTGATCAACCTGGTGGGGGACGCCGTGCTGAAGCCGCTGCTGGATGAGCTGGAAGCCGGGGCCACGGGCATGGAGGACCTTTTCCTGGTCATCAACGCCGGGGCTCCCATCTCCAGCGCGACCAAGAAGCGCTTCTCCACGCTGCTGCCCGGCACTTTCCTGCTGGACGAATATTCCTCGAGCGAGGCCATGTCCATTGGCATCCAGCTCTACGCACCGGGGGAGACGGGCGAGGCATCCGGTGCCCGGTTCGCCAGGAGCCCTTACCTGAAGGTGGTGAACGGGAAGGGCGAGGAGGTAAAGCCTGGCGAGATCGGCGAGGTCATCACCACCTCCAAGTACAAGGGGTCCTATTACTACCGTGAGGAGGAGGCATCCGCGCGGGTCTTCCGGGTGATAAACGGCAGGAGGTGGGTGTTCACCGGGGACCTGGCCACCGTCGACGAGGAGGGCAACGTGCTGCTCATGGGCCGGGGCTCCCAGTGCATAAACACCGGGGGGGAGAAGGTCTTCGCCGAGGAAGTCGAGGAAACCATCCGCGGCATCCCGCAGGTGGAAAACGTCGTGGTGGTGGGGGTTCCCGATGAGAGGTGGGGGAACGCCGTCACCGCCGTGCTGCGGTTGAAGGAGGGCGCGGAGATAACGAAGGAAGAGGTGAGGGGTCATTGCCGCGGCAGGATAGCGGATTACAAGATACCCAAGCACGTCATCATCAGCGATGAGATACCCCTGACGGCGGCGGGAAAGCTGTCCTACCGGGAGGCGAGGGAGATAGCCCTGAGAGAGCTGGGGATGGCACCGGCCGAGGGGGACGGTGCGCATGCTACTTGAGCGGTGAGCGCGCCCGGTCCGCGGCCGGGAGCGCGTCCCCCGCATGGAGCGCGTCCTGCCTCGAGAACGGCCTTCTCCCTCCCGCCGCGGGTCATCGCTCGGACATCCGTTCTCGTGGAAGATATTGCCACCGAAGGCCCGTCACCCCGCCGCCGAGGCCCCATCATCCCATAAATCGTTGCTCATAAGGCACAAATACCACCGCATGTAGTGTTTTCCGGTTTTTTACATATAGGACTTGATTTTTCCCCGCCGGGGGTCGAAAATGGAGGAGAGTGGTTGATTAGGGTGGAAAGTGGTGTATGATGGTTGATGGGAAGCCGCAGGGGAGAGCGGCAGGAGGAGAAGACCTCCGGGGGTTCCTTCCGTAAGGCGCCCGGCGGGAAAAAGAAGGCGGCGACATGTTCCTGGGTACTCACGAGAACATTATAGACGAAAAGGGAAGGGTCATCATGCCTTCCAGGTTCCGGCCAGAACTGGAGGAGGGGGCGGTGATGGTCTACTGGTTCGAGGAGTGCGTAGCCGTGTTCACCCTGCGGGAGTTCAAGAAGATGGCCAAGAAGGTCGCCTCGCTGCCGCACGGGCAGCGGGACAGGAGATCGCTGGAGCGCGTGGTCTTCAGCAACGCTTACGAGGCGACGCCCGACCGCCAGGGCCGCCTCACCATACCGCCGCGGCTGCGCCAGCTGGCGGGACTCAATCGCGAGGTGGTAACAGTGGGATTGATGAACAGGGTGGAGATATGGGACCGGGAACGCTGGGAGACGTCCATGCAGGGCGGCATAAAGAGCCTGGAGGAGACGGCGGAGAAGCTCGCCTGGAGCGGTTTCTGAGTGACCCGAGGAGTACCGTGGGAGGGTGGAAGCCTTGGTGGAGTTGATCATGCAGGGCCGGAGGCGCTGGCCGCGAAAGGCGGGGGAGACCCCCGGCTGCCTGCGCCATTTACTGGAAATAAATGGACGAAGGTGATATCCGCCATGTACCGGTGCTGTGCCAGGAGGTCGTGGACTACCTGCGTCCCCGTCCCGGCGGCGTCCTGGTCGACGCCACCGTGGGTGAAGGCGGCCATGCCGCGGCCATCCTGCGTGCGATGGAGGGAAAGGGTTGCCTGATCGGACTGGACCGGGACGAGGAGGCCCTGCGCAGGGCGGGCGAACGACTGCGCGGGTACGCCTCCGCGCTCATCCTGCGGCGGGCGAATTTCGCGACGCTGGGGGAAGTGCTGCGGGAGTTGGGCGTGGGAGAAGTGGACGGCGTTCTCCTGGACCTGGGGGTTTCCTCCCTGCAGCTGGAGTCGCCGCGGCGCGGCTTCTCCTATCGCTTTCCCGGCCGGCTGGACATGCGCATGGACCGCAGCCAGGAACTCGATGCCTGGAAGGTGGTGAACGAGTATGAGGAGAGAGAGCTGGCGCGTATTATCCGCGAGTACGGCGAGGAGCGTTGGGCTTCCCGTATCGCTCGGGGCATCGCTCTCGCGAGAAAGCGCGCGACCATCGACACCACGGATCGACTTGCTGAGGTTGTGAGGGGTTCCATCCCCGCCGCGGCGCGTCGTCGGGGAGGCCACCCGGCGAGGAGGACCTTTCAGGCCCTGCGCATGGAGGTGAACGGGGAGCTGCGCAACCTGGAGGCGGTCCTGCCCCAGGCGCTGGAGGCGCTCGGAGGAGGGGGAAGAATGGTGGTCATTTCCTACCATTCCCTGGAAGACAGGATGGTGAAGAGGTTCTTTCTCTCCCGCGGCTCGCGTTGCGCATGCCCCGCGGAGGCGCCCCGGTGCACCTGCGGCAGGGAAGAGGAGCTGCGCATCCTGACCACGGGCGCCGTGCGCCCCGCGCCCCGGGAGGTGGAAGAGAATCCCAGGTCCCGCAGCGCGAAGCTGCGGGCGGCGCAGAAGAGGTAGGGAAACATGTCACTGGCCCACGAGTGGAAGAGCCTTTCATACCCGGAACACGGGGAGGAGGCCCGGCGCCGCGAGGAGAAGCGACGGGCGGAGCAACTGCGCAGGAAGAACAAGGAAAGAGCGCGCCGTATGCGCCTGCTGTTCTGCTCGTTCCTGGCGGTGGCGTTGCTCATGTGCGGCATACTGATGCTCTGCATCTTCCTGCACGTCAAGGTGGCGCAGAACGAGATCAGCACCCGCGAGGCCGAGCGGCAGATCGAGCTGGAGAGGCGCAGGCAGGATGCGGCCAGGGCGGAGATATCCTCCCTCGAATCGCCGGGCAGGATCGAGCGGGAAGCGGTGGAGAAGCTGCACATGGTACAGGCCTCGACGGCGGACTACCTCGAGACGGCGGCCTACAGGGCGGCCGCGGAAAAGGGCGACGGCGGCATCCCCGGAGCCCATGCCATGGCTGGCGACACGGCGCAAGGAGGTAACTAAGGAAAAGCAGTACGAGCCTGAAGGTCAAAGCGCGCCGCGCGGCGAATTCACTCATGAGCCGCTAGGCGGCCGCGCTGCAGGAGGCATCCAAGGAGGACGAGGTGTCAAAAGGAAAAAACAGGGATGCCAGGATGAACCTGGCAGCCTTGATCCTTTTTCTCGGCATGGCCGTCATCGCCTACCGCCTCGTCGACCTGCAGGTACTGAAGGCGGACCGCTACGGAGGGCTCGCCCAGGAACAGCGGTTGCAATCCTCCGACCTCGAGCCGCGCCGCGGTTGCATATTGGACAACGAGGGCGAGATCCTAGCCATCAGCAAGGAAGCATATTCCATATATGCCACTCCTTACCTGGTGGAGGACGCGGCGTCCGCGGCCGCCGAGCTCTCGGCGTTACTCGCAATGCCGCGGCAGGAGATAGAGGAGAAGCTGCGCAGCCAGTCCGGTTTCGTGTACCTGGCAAGGAAGGTAAGCCCGGAAAAGGCCGAGGAGATATCCGACCTGGGAATAACCGGCATCGGCCTGGAAAAGGAGAGCAAGAGGTATTATCCCCAGGGCGACCTTGCCTGCCAGGTCGTCGGCTACGTGGGCACGGACAACGTCGGGCTGGCGGGGCTGGAGCTGCAGTACGAGGAGGTGCTGGCGGGCGAGAGGGGGGAGGCCGAGCTCGAGGTGGATCCCCGCGGTGATCCCATACCCGGGGTCACCAAGATCATCAAGCCCCCCCTGGATGGAAGCGATATCCAGCTGACCCTCGACCGCGAGATACAGTTCAAGTTGCAGGAACAGCTGGCGCTGTCGGTGAAGAGCAGCGGGGCCCGCAGAGCCACGGGACTGGTCATGGACTGCCGCAGCGGCGCCATCCTGGCCATGGCCACCCATCCATTTTTCGACGTCAACGATTTTGCCTCCGTGGACCCCGCGCTGACCCGAAACCGCGCCGTCACCGACGCCTTCGAGCCTGGGTCGGTGCTCAAGGTGGTCACGGCCCTGGCCGCCCTGCAGGAGCAGGTGGTGGCCCCCGCGTCGGTGATCAACATACCCCCTTCCCTGAAGATAGGCGAGTACGAGTTCAAGGACGACCACGAGATGCCCAGGAGCGACCTCACCTTCAGCGAGGTCATCGCCTATTCCTCGAACCTGGGCACCATCAAGGCCGCCATGGCGCTGGGCAAGGATACCATGGCCGACTACCTTCTGAAATGCGGGCTGGGCCGGAAGACTGGCGTGGACTTTCCCGGGGAGGCGGCGGGCATCGTGCCCGACCCCGCCAGGTGGTCGCTCACCACGCTCCCCACCGTGGCCATCGGCCAGGGCATCTCGGTGACGCCCCTGCAGCTGGGGGTGATCATGTCCGCGGTGGCCAACGGCGGGATGATGGTGCGGCCCCATTTCGTGCGGCGCATCATCCATCCCGACAAGTCCGTGGAGGAGATGGAATATCCCGCCACGGAGCGTCTCGTCTCCGAGAACGCGGCCGCCTCCCTGCGCCACATACTCGGCGAGGTGGTGAGGATAGGGACGGGCACACGCGCCGCCATGGCCCTCTACAACTGCGGGGGGAAGACGGGGACGGCCATGAAGCCCGACGTGAAGGGCGGCTACCGCGAGGCGTACATCGCCAGTTTCGCCGGCTTCGCGCCCAGCGAGAACCCCAGGCTGGTGGCGGTCATCGCCCTGGACGAGCCGGGGACGGTGTACGGGGGGTTGGCGGCGGCTCCCTGTTTTTCCCAGGTCATGGAGTTCTCCCTGCAGCACCTGGAAGTCACTCCCAGCCTGGAGAAGGTGAACACCAGGGACAGGGTGATGCCGCAATGAGGCTTTCACACTTGCTGGAGGGGTTGGAGGGGGTCCGTCAGGAGACGGGAGGGGATCCCGAGGTGAAGGGCATAGCCTACCATTCCGCGCGCGTGAAGCCCGGGTACCTCTTCTGCGCCGTGCCCGGTTTCCGCACCGACGGCCATCTTTACCTGCAGGAGGCGCTGGAGAGGGGAGCCTGCGCCCTGGTGGTGCAGGCGGGGAAGGAGATCCCGCCCGGCGCCGAAACGCGTGCCGCGGTGGTGAGGGCGGCCGACACCCGGCTGGCGCTGGCCCTCATGAGCGACCGTTTCTGGGGCCATCCCAGCGCCGGAATGCACCTGGTGGGCATCACCGGCACCAACGGCAAGACCACCACCTCCTTCCTCGTGGAGGCGGCGGCGCGGGAAGCGGGTCTCAAGGCCGGCCTCATCGGGACGGTGGTCTACAGGAGCGCCGGCCGCGAACTTCCCGTGGAGCGCACCACGCCCGAATCCGCGGACCTGCAGGAGCTCCTCGCCTCCATGGCCGGGGAGGGGTGCAGTGTGGTCGCCATGGAGGTCTCCTCCCATGCCCTGGCCCTGCGTCGCGTGGACGGCTGCCGTTTCCGGGTGGGCGTCTTCACCAACCTGAGCCAGGATCACCTGGATTTCCACCGGGACATGGAGGAATACTTCCGCGCCAAGGAGAGGCTCTTCCTCCCGCTTTCGCGCGGGGGATTGCAGGCGGAGTCGGCGGCGCTGAACGTGGATGATCCCTACGGCAGGCGGCTGGCCGCCACGGCGACGGGGAGGGTGCTCACCTACGGAACGTCGCGGGACGCGGAGCTGCGGGGGGAGCTGCTCGCCATGGGCTTGAAGGAATCCCGCATCGCGGTGCGTTACCGCGACTGGGCCGCGGAGGGCGTGACCGCGCTCACCGGGTCCTTCAACCTCTACAACATCCTGGGGGCCCTGGCGGCATGCATACTACTCGGCCTGGACGCGGAAAAGAGCATGCGGGGGATCCTCTCTCACCCCGGGGTCCCGGGAAGGTTCCAGGCGGTGGAGGAGGGGCAGGATTTCGCCGTGCTGGTGGACTACGCCCACACGCCGGATTCGCTGCGCCGCGTCCTGGAGGCGGCGCGCGAGATAACGGAAGGAAGGGTGATCGCGGTCTTCGGGTGCGGCGGGGACCGCGACCGCGGCAAGCGTCCCCTCATGGGCGAGATCGCGGTGCGCATCGCGGACCTCTCCATCATAACCTCCGATAACCCGCGCAGCGAGGACCCCGTGGCCATCATCGCGGACATCGAGGAAGGGGCGAGGGGCGCGCGCGGCGGCGGTACCTACCGCGTGATCCCCGACCGCCGCCGGGCAATCGAGAGCGCGGTGGAGGAAGCGAGGCGGGGAGACGTGGTGGTCATCGCCGGAAAGGGTCACGAGAAAGGCCAGATCTTCGCGGACCGCGTGCTCCCCTTCGACGACGTGGAGGAGGCCACCAGGGCCCTGCGCAGGAGGTTGATGCGGAGATGATCCCCGTGAGCCTGGACGAGGTGGCACGGGTCCTCGGTGCGGAAGTCATGGCCGCGGGCGCACGCACGACGAGAAAGGTCGCGCGCGTCTCCACCGATACCAGGACGCTGCGCAGGGGAGACCTCTTCGTGGCCCTCAAGGGCAGGCGCTACGACGCCCACGATTTCCTGGAGCGGGCGGTGGATGCGGGGGCGGCGGCCCTGCTGGTGTCCAGGGCGGGCGAGACGGCCGTGGCCAGGGCGCGCGCGGCTGGCGTTCCCCTGCTGCGCGTGAGGAACACCATGGGGGCGCTCGCGAAGCTCGCGTCGTGGCAGAGGGAGATGCTGGGCGCGGAGGTGGCGGCGATCACCGGCTCAACGGGCAAGACCATCACCAAGGATTTCGCCGCCTCCATCCTGTCGCGGGCGGGCACGGTCGCCTATCCGAGAGAGAGCTACAACAACGAGGTGGGCGTCCCGCTGACCATACTGGAGGCGAGGCCGGGAACGCGCTTCCTGGTCCTGGAAATGGGTTCGCGGGGCGCGGGGCACATAAGCTACCTCTGCGCCATAGCCAGGCCACGCGTCGGCGTGGTGACCAATATCGGCTACGCGCACCTACGCTACTTCCGCACCCGGGACGGGATCGCCGCGGCCAAGGGGGAACTGCTGCGGGCGCTTCCCCCGGAGGGGACGGCGGTGATCAACGCGGGGGACGACTACGCCTCTTACCTGCGTCGCCAGGCGGCCTGCCGCACGGTCACCTTCGGGTGCGCGAGGGGGGCGGAGGTGCGCGCGGAGAGGATAAAGGTGGGCGCGGACGGAAGGGCTCGCTTCGTGTTGCGGTTGAAGGGAGGTGAGAAGGGAGAAGTGCTGGTGCCTTTGCCGGGCCGCCACAACGTCGAGAACGCGCTGGCGGCGGCGGCGCTGGGAGAGATCATGGGGGTGAATATGGAAGGGATAATCGCGGGTATCGAAGGAGCGAAGGTAACGGGATGGAGGATGGAGATGATCAGCAAGCCTGACGAGATCACCATCATCAACGACGCCTACAACGCGAACCCGGTTTCCATGCGCTCGGCTCTCATGGCCCTGGGGGACATCGCGCGCGGGAAGCGGACCATAGCCGTCCTGGGCGACATGGCCGAGCTGGGTCCGGTGTCCGAGCAGGCCCACCTCGAGGTGGGGAGGATGGCCGTCGATTACGGGACGGACATCCTCATCACCGTGGGCAGGAAGGCACGCAAGATCGCCCAGGCGGCGCGGGAAAAGGGCCTTCCCCGCGGCAGCGTGTATGCCGTGGAGGGAGTGGACAGGGCGGCGGAGATCCTGCGCGCCATCATCGAGCCCGGGGACGTAGTGCTCATCAAGGGCTCGCGTTTCCTGGGCCTGGAGAAGCTGGTGCAGATGGTGGCCTGACTCCGGCCGGGGTGTTATAGTCGCTGGCGTGGGTGGCGGCCCCGGTGCCGCCCGCGGGAAAGGAGAAGGCGCCCTTGTACCGGGTGATGGGAGCGCTCCTGGTAAGCCTGCTGGTGTGCATCTTCGGGATGCCCCTCTTCATCGGCTGGCTGCGGAAGCGCGGTATAGGTCAATACGTGAGGGAAGACGGCCCCCAGGCCCACCTGGCCAAGGAGGGGACGCCGACCATGGGAGGCGTGCTCATCGTCGTCTCCACCCTGGTCGGTTTCCTGCTCATGGCCGTGCGGTTGACCTCGGGGACGGGATTCGCCCTGGGCCTGGTCATCGTGGCCTGCGGCTTGCTCGGTTTCGCCGACGACGCCACCAAGCTACGCTACGCTCGCTCGCGCGGGCTGCGCGGCCGCACAAAGCTGTTCTGGCAACTGCTCATATCCATCGCCCTCGCCTACCTGGCGACCAGGCATTTCGGGGTGGACAGCAAGCTCTACTTCTTCCGCACCCAGAACGTTTTGTGCGACCTGGGCCCCTTCTATTTTCTTCTCGTCTTCCTGATGCTCATAGGCACGTCGAACGCGGTCAATCTCACCGACGGCCTGGACGGGCTCGCCTCCGGGACCACCATCCTGGTGATGACCGCCTACGTCCTCATCGCCTTCACGCAGTTCCGCAACCACCATTTCCTCTACCAGCACGTGCGGAGCTCGCTGGACATCGCCATCTTCGCCGGGGCCATGATGGGCAGCTGCGTGGGCTTTCTCTGGTGGAACGCGCCGCCGGCGAAGATATTCATGGGCGATACCGGGTCCCTGGCCCTGGGGGGGAGCCTGGCCACGGTGGCCGTTCTCTCCAAGACGGAGCTTCTCCTGCTGGTGCTGGGCGGCCTCTTCGTGCTCGAGGCCCTTTCTGTCATCATCCAGGTTCTCGTGTACAAGACCAGCCGGCGCCGGGTCTTCAGGATGGCACCCCTGCATCACCATTTCGAGCTCAAGGGGTGGTCGGAGGTGACCACCCTCATCAGGTTGTGGATAATCGCCGGCTTCTTCGTGGGGATCGGTTTTCTCGTTTTCTATATCAATTACGTGGGGGGGAAATGAGCGAAACGGGACGCGGGCGTACAGACGCGCTGCGGTACGGATGCCGGGAGGAGCGTTGACGGTGGACGCCCTGGAGGGAGCGCGCCTGGTGCTGGTCGTGGGCCTGGGGGTGTCGGGCCGCGCGGCCTCGGACAGGCTGCTGCGCGAGGGAAAGAAGGTGAGGATAAACGACGTCTCCACGGGCGATGAGGTGCGGGAGGCGGCGCGGCAGTACGCCGCCAGGGGCGCCGAGGTCGTCCTCGGCCACCACCGGCCCGAGGTGCTGGAGGGGGTGGACCTTGTGGTGGTGAGCCCCGGCGTGCGGGGAAGGTCCACGTTGCTCCTGGAGGCGGAGGCCAGGGGGATCCCGGTCTGGAGCGAGATCGAGCTGGCCTGCAGGTTCGCGCGCGGGCCGCTCATAGCCGTCACCGGCACCAACGGCAAGACGACGACGGTGAGCATGATAGAGAGGATACTGGATCATGCCGGCATGGCCGCCATGGCGGCGGGCAACATCGGGCATCCCCTCATCGCCGCGGTGGAGGAGGCGGGGCCCGGGGACCCCCTGGTGGTGGAGGTCTCAAGCTTCCAGCTTTACTACACCCGTACCTTCCGCCCCACGGTGTCCGTGCTCCTCAACATTGCGGAAGACCACTTCGACTGGCACGCCGACCTCGCGGAGTACACGGCGGCCAAGAGCCGCATATGGATGAACCAAGGCCCGGAGGATAGTCTTGTGTGCAACCGCGATGATCCGCTGTGCCTGCGGGCCGTGCAGGGCGCCGCGGCCGAGATTTTATATTTTTCCAAGGAAGACATGGGGGAGGCGGGCGTTTTCCTCCGCCGGGGCACCCTCTACTGGCGCGCTCCCCGGCGCGGCGCTGAAGGCGGAGAGGCGCTTCCTTTCATGCGCGCCGAGGAACTGCCCCTGCCGGGGGCGCACAACCTGGAGAATGCCATGGCGGCCGTGGCCGCGGCGGCGGCGCTGGGGGTGAGCCCGAGGGCGGCGGGGGAGGCACTGCGCCTCTTCACGGGGCTCCCCCACCGCCTGCAGATGGTGGGGGAGATCGGGGGCGTGCGATTTTACGACGACTCCAAGGCCACCAATCCCCATGCCGCAACGCGGGCCCTGGGCGCCTTCAGGCAGCCCCTGCTGCTCATCCTGGGCGGGAGAAACAAGGGCCTTCCCTTCGACCAGCTCGCGCGCTTGCTGGAAGAGCGCTCGCGTGCGGGAGGGCTGAGGATGGTCTACGCGATAGGGGAGGCGGCGCAGGAGATAGCCGAGACGCTGCGCGGCGTGGGGCCGTCTCTGCCGCTGCGGCAGGCGGAGCGGCTCGAGGACGTCTTCTCCGACCTGCCGCGCAGGGCGAAGCCGGGGGACGTGGTCCTCTTCAGTCCCGCGTGCGCCTCCTTCGACCGCTACCGGGATTACAGGGAGCGCGGCAGGCATTTCCAGGAACTGGTAGAGGAGTACCGGAGGTCTCTTCATGGCTGATCGCCAGCATGCACGCGCGGAACGCGACAGGGCCCAGCGCCCCCCGCAGGCCCTGGTGGATGCGAGGCGGCGCAAGGCGGAGAGGGAGACGGCAGGGAGGGGGGTTTCCGGGGCGCAAACCCTCGGGCGCAAGGTGGTACCGCTCGAGAAAAGGGCGAGGAGAACGCGCAAGGCGGGACTCACCGGCACCGACTACACCCTGCTGTCCCTGGTCATCCTCATGTCCCTCTACGGGATGGTGATGATCTTCTCGGCGAGCTCCGGATCCGCGCTGCACCACTACGGCTCCAGCTACTACTTCCTCGTGCGGCAGGCCGCATGGTTCGGGGTGGGGATGGTTGCCCTGGCCGCGCTGGCCAGCATGGACTACCGCAAGCTCCTGAAGGCGTCGCCGTTGCTGGTGATCGTCTCGCTGGCGGCGCTTGCCGCCGTGCTCGCCCTCGGCAAGGAGGTTTACGGGTCCAAGCGCTCCCTGGTCCTGGGGCCGCTGGTCATCCAGCCCTCGGAGCTGACCAAGATGTCCCTGCTGCTCTTCGCCGTCTACTGGTACGGGCGCAAGAAGGCGAGCCTGGAGAGCTGGCGGGAGATATTCTTTCCCGTGCTCGCCGTCACCGCGGCCGCCTGCCTGCTGATCATCCTCGAGCCCGACCTCGGGAGCATGCTCATCGCGGGGCTTTCCGCTTTCACCGTCCTTTATCTTGCTGGCGCGAAGCGGGGGAAGGTCTTCGTACTGGCAGTGTCGAGCCTGGGCCTCACGCTTCTTTTCATCCGCATTTCCCATTACCGCTGGAACCGTTTCCTCGCCTTCCTGGATCCATGGAGCGCTCCGCGCGAGGGGGGGTTCCACATCATCCAGTCCCTGCTGGCCCTGGGTTCGGGGAGGGTAGCCGGCCTGGGGCTGGGCATGAGCCGCCAGAAGTTCTTCTACCTTCCCAACGCGCACACCGATTTCATCTTCTCCATCATCGGGGAGGAGCTTGGACTGGTGGGTTCCCTCACCGTCGTCGGCCTCTTCGCCGTCTTCATCTACCTGGGGCTTAAGATAGCACGGGGGGCGGAAGACGGTTTCGGGCGCTTGCTGGCCATGGGCATCACGTGCGTCATCGGCGCGCAGGCCCTGGTCAACATGGGGGCCGCCTGCGGGGTGATGCCCATCACGGGAATAACCCTCCCTTTCTTCAGCTACGGGGGGTCGTCCCTGGTGATCTGCCTCTGCCTGGCCGGTATACTCATAAGCGTTTCCCGGCACGGCGGTAAGGCCGGGCCGGGAGCGGACAGGAGGAGACGACGTGAGAGTGGCGATTTGCGGCGGGGGAACCGGAGGCCACCTTCACCCCCTGCTCGCGGTGGCAGAGGAGCTCGCATCGCTTGAGGGAACGGAGGTGACCCTCTATCTCAACCGCAAGTCACCCGCGGCGGCCGCGATGCCGCGCTGCCGGGTGGTGGTGTTGCGGGTGAGCGGCTTTGCACGCAGCCTGCGCTGGAGGAACGTGCGGGCGGCACGCGAGCTCGCCGGCGCCTTGCTGGAGTGCCGGCGCGACATGCGCCGCGCGCGACCGCAGGTGGCGCTGGCTTTCGGGGGTTACGCCAGCCTCCCGGGGGCCCTTGCCGCGTTGAGCCTGCGGGTGCCCCTGGTGATACACGAGCAGAACGTGATACCCGGCCTGGCCAACCGCCTGCTGGCCCCACTGGCCCGGGTGATCACCGTCTCCTTCGCGGAAACCCTCGCGGCGCGCCCTCGCTGGCGCGGGAAGGCGGTGGTAACCGGAAACCCCCTGCTCAGGAGGGGGGATGGGGGCGGGGAAGAGGACCCCTACCGCCACTTCGGGCTGGAGGAAGGGAGGAAGACGCTGGCGGTGGTGGGCGGCAGCCAGGGCGCGGCCTCGTTGAACCGTGCGGTGCTGGAAGCCCTTCCCGCCTGGAAGGACCGGGAAGACCTGCAGGTCCTGCACGCGGTGGGCAGGGACAAGTACCAGGATTTCATGGCCGAGGTGGCGAAAGTGGACTACGGGGGTCTGATATACCGGCCCCTTGCTTTCGTGGAGCGCATGGACCTCCTCTACCGGGTGGCGGACCTGGTGGTGTGCAGGGCCGGAGCGTCGACCGTCGCCGAGCTGGCGGAGGCGGGGAGAGGGGCGATACTTGTCCCCTATCCCCACGCGACCGCCTCGCACCAGGACGCCAACGCGGAGGTGCTGCGCCGTTGCGGCGCCGCCGTGGTGGTCCCCGACGGTGAGCTGGACGGCGGGCGCCTGCGGGAGGAGGTGGAGAGGTTGCTGGGAGAGGAAGGAAGGTTGCGCGAGATGGGAGAGGCGGCGCGACGGGAGGCGAGGCCGCTGGCCGCCTCGCACGTGGCCGAAACGGCGCTTGCCCTGGTCGGGGAGGGGAGATGACTTCCCCCGGGAGGGTCCACTTCATCGGCATCGGGGGCGCGGGTATGAGCGCCATCGCCGCGGTTCTCCTGGCCAGGGGGGTGGAGGTTACCGGCTCCGACCTCAAGGAATCCCGCAACACGGCGCACCTCGGGGAGCTGGGCGCGAGGATATGCATAGGCCACCGGCCGGAAAACGTGGAGGGGGCGGACCTGGTGGTGGTCTCCTCAGCGGTGCCCGAGGGGAACCGGGAGCTGGCGCGCGCCCGCGAGCTGGGTCTGCCGGTGCTTCCCCGCGCGGCCATGCTCGCGCGTATCATGGAGGAGGGAAAGGGTATCGCGGTGGCGGGCACACACGGCAAGACCACCACCACCTCCATGGTGGCCATGATCCTGGATCAGGCGGGGATGGATCCCACCTACGTGGTGGGCGGCGAGTTGAACGACGTGGGAAGCAACGCCCACGCCGGCAAGGGCGGGTACGTGGTGGCGGAGGCGGACGAGAGCGACGGGTCCTTTCTCCTCCTGAAGCCCTGGGCCGCCGTCGTCACCAACGTCGAGGCGGACCACCTGGATTTCTTCCGTGAACCGGGCATGGTGAGGGAATATTTCGCGCGCTTCGTATCCCGGGTCTCCCCGCACGGCATGGTGGTCCTCGGGGGAGACGACGCGGGCGCGCGCTCCCTGCTGGGCCTGAGCGGGGCCACGGAGATAACCTTCGGGGAGGGCGGGGAGAACGACTACCGCTTCCGGGACCTGCGGCTCTTCGCGGGCGGTAGTTCCTTCCGGGTCCTTTGCCGGGGCGAGGAGCTCGGCGAAGTGCGACTGGAGATACCTGGATTGCACAACGTGTACAACGCCTTGGCGGCGGCCGCCCTCGCCCACGCCATGGGGGTGGGTTTTCCCGTCATCGCGAAAGCCCTCGCTTCCTTCCGCGGCGTGCGGCGCCGTTACCAGAGGGTGGGCGAGGTGGGCGGAGTGCGTATCGTGGACGATTACGCCCACCATCCCTCCGAGGTCATCTCCACGCTGCAGGCCGCGGCCATGGAGAGGGAACGGCGGCTGGTCTGCCTCTTTCAACCCCATCGCTATTCGCGCACGGCGGCGCTGTGGAGGGATTTCGGCAGGGCTTTCTCCCATGCCGACCTGCTCATTCTCACCGATGTCTATGCCGCGGGCGAGGACCCCTTGCCGGGAGTGGACGGCAAGCTCATCCTCAACGCCGTGCTGGAGGAGGAACCCGCCAAGCAGGTGGTTTACGTCCCGAGGAGGTCGTCGCTGGGCGAGGCGGCGTTGCGTTTCATCCGCCCCGGAGACCTCGTCCTGACCATGGGCGCGGGAGATATATCCCTCTGCGCCACCGAGATCGCCCGTCTTCTGCAGGAAAGGGAGGAAGCGATTGGCCGGGGATGAGCGCGGGGAGCGCGCCCTCGCCGTGAAGGGCAGGCTCGAGGGAAGGCTGAAGGGGTGGTTGAAGGAGAGACTCCCCATGTCCGGACTCACCTCCTTCCGCATCGGCGGGCCGGCGGACGTGGTGGTCATGCCCAAGGGGAGGGAAGATCTCGCGCTGGTGGCGAGGGCCCTGGTAGAGGAGGGAGCGGATTTCCTTGTCGTGGGAAGGGGGAGCAACCTCTTGGTCAGCGACGAGGGCTTCCGCGGAGTGGTGTTGTTGCTCTCGCGCGGCATGAGGAGGATACGCGTGAAGGGTAAATATGAGGTTGAGGTAGAAAGCGGTTGCGACCTCAACGCGCTGATAAGGTTTTGCACGGAATACGGGATGTCCGGCCTGGAGAAGCTTGCGGGCATTCCGGGAAGCGTGGGCGGCGCGGTACGCATGAACGCGGGCGCCCTGGGGACGTCCATCGGGGAGCGGGTCAGTGAGATAAGGCTCCTGCGGCTGGGGGAGGGGGGCGTGGACGAGGTGAGCCTGGGACGGCGGGAAGCCGCCTTCGCTTACCGCGAAGCCCGCGGGCTGGGAAGTCGGGACATCGTCTACGAGGTCGTCCTCGAGCTCGAGGAGGGGGAGAAGGAGAAGGTGCGGAGAAGATGCGAGGAGGCGATCTCCTGGCGCAGGGAGAGACAGCCCCTGGGACAGCCTTCGGCGGGGAGCGTGTTCCTCAACCCCGAGGGAGGTGCGGCGGGGGAGATCATCGAGAGGTGCGGGTTGAAGGGAGCGCGGGTGGGTGACGCCATGGTCTCGCCCGTGCATGCCAACTTCATCGTCAACGTGGGCAGTGCCTCCGCCGCGGACGTGCGCGGCCTGATCACGAAGATAAAGGAGGAAGTGCTGCGCCGCGAGGGAGTGGAGCTGCGCGAGGAGATCGTCATGGTGGGCTTCGCGGAGGGCGGGGGAGGATGAAGAGGATAGCGGTCCTCATGGGCGGGCTTTCCAGGGAGCGGGAGGTTTCCCTGCGCTCGGGAGTGGCCGTCGCGGCGGCCCTGAGGGGGCTGGGCCACGAGGTGCGGGAGGTGGACCTGGGGCCGTCGGCGGTGGAGCAGTTGCTGGCGTTGCAAGGGGAGGTGGACGCGGCCTTCCTCGCCCTGCACGGGCGCCTGGGGGAAGACGGCACCGTGCAGGGGCTCCTGGAGCTCCTCGCCATCCCCTATACCGGCTCCGGCGTCCTGGCCAGCGCGCTGGCCATGGACAAGCGCATGTCCAAGCAGGTCTTCCGGGCCCACGGCATCCCGGTCGCGGACGACGTGAGCATAAGCGCGGCGGAGATAACCGCGTGCGGCGCGGGGCGGGTCGCGGAAGGGATCGCGGTCGACCTCGGCTTCCCCTGTATCGTGAAGCCGAACTGCGAGGGCTCCACCCTGGGCATCTTTCGCGCGCGCAACGTGGAGGAGCTGGAAGAGGCCCTGGAAGGCGCCCTCGCTTTCGACCGCCTGCTGCTGGTGGAGAGGTATATCGAGGGGAGGGAGATGACGGTCGGCCTTCTGGGGGAGGAGCCGCTGGCGCTGCCCGTCCTGGAAGTCGTTGCCAGCAAGGGGATCTACGACTACGAGTGCAAGTACACCTCGGGAATGACCGAGTACATCGTGCCCGCTCCCATCCCGGAGAGCCTCTCCCTCGAGCTGCAGAGGCTGGCGGTGCGCGCCCACGCCGCCCTCGGCTGCGAGGGGATGTCCCGCGTTGATTTCATGGTGGACGGGGACGGGAACCCCTACTGTCTCGAGGTGAACACCATTCCGGGCATGACCGAGTTGAGCCTGGTGCCGAAGGCCGCGGCCGCCGCGGGGTATTCCTTCGCCGACGTGGTGGAGATGATCCTTTCCACCGCGCGCCTCAAGGTGGACCGCGAGGCGTGCGAGGGGGATGCGCGGAAAGGAGAAGGGGCATCGTGAGCGCCGGCCGTTACGCGCAGAAGAGGGGGGAGACGCGGTCGCGCCGTGGCGGGCGCGTGGAGGCCGCGCCGGGTGCGGCGCGTGCGGCGGGAACGGCGAAGGTCGGGACTGGCGCCGGGGGGGCGAGGAAGGGAGCCGCGGGCAGGACCTTCCAGGAGATGGCGGCCCCGGGAAGGGACGGACGGGGCGGGCTCTTCGTCGTGGAGGGCGGAAGGGGTGACGGCAAAAGGCGGGGCGGGGACGGAAGGAGGGGAAAAGGGGGAAAGGGAACCGGCGCTGCCCGACGCCCCACGGGTTCCGGGCGCCCGGAAACCCGGCCCCTTGCCGGAAGCCCCCGGAAGGCGGCGACGGTGGCCTCCCCCGGGAAGCCCGAGGAGAGGGAGGGGGCGGAGAAAAGGGAAAAGGGTTCCCGTTTTCGGGTGAGAACGGCCCTGGCGGCGCTGCTCCTCGCCTCCCTTGCCCTCATGCTGTGGGTCTACATGTACACGGGAGTGCTCAACGTCGCCGAGGTGGAGGTGAGGGGTAACCAAAGGCTGGATGCCGGCTACCTGCGCGCGCTTTCGGGCGTCACCTCGCGGACCCACCTGCTGAGGATGGACGTGAAGGCGGTGGAGAGGGCGCTCCTCTCCGAGCCCTACGTGGCGGAGGCGAGGGTCAGCCGGCGCTTTCCGCGCACGGTGGTCCTGGAGGTGCGCGAGAAAGAGCCCCTGGGGGTGGTGAGGCAGAACGGGAAGTACCACCTGGTCGACGGGGAGGGGATGGTCCTGGAGAGCCGCGACGAGCGCGAGGGCGGATTGGTGGAGTTCCCGTGCCGCGAGAACCAGTGCCTTTACCCGGGCGTGCGGCTCGAGGACGCGTGCTTCCCGCAGTTCGCCGCTGTGATCCGCGACATGCCGGGTGCCCTTCGCGGGGCGGCGGAAACGGTGGACTTCCTGGAGGGAGAGGGGCTTGTCCTCCATGCGGGGGGAACCAGGATCATCCTCGGGGGCGCGGACGAGCTGGCGCGCAAGCTCGAGATCGCCTGGCTCGCGTTGCAGGAGATGACAGCCCGTTACGGCCGGCTGGCATACATAGACGTCACCTATCCCGACCACCCCGCCATGATGCAGGCGGAGTGAGGGAACGCCCCGGGAGGCATAGGACGTTTGTCATGGACCTCGACGCCGCGTGACACTTCCAGCCTCGTTTTCACGCCATGAAGAAGAGGATTGGCTGGATCATGATTCATCGGCCGCTTAAGGCTTCGCGTCTCCGCCCAACTTCACGCCGCTGCGGACGCCCGCGACATGTTTATATCGAGACTTAATGTTTAGGGAATTCTTGAAGTATAATGTTTTTGTAAAGGTAAACGATCTATCCTGGTGGCAGTAGTGCCGTGGTTCTCCTGTCGACGGGAGCCTGCCGGATTATTCCGCAGGAGGCGGCGAAAACGCAGGCAGCAAGGGCATTGTGAGGGATCAGGCGGGTGGGGGAGATAGGAAGTCAGGGTGAGGCCCGGGAGGAAGGATTGTAAAATTCAGGAATTGAAGGAAGGAGATGGATAAGGGGTTGTCGTAGTTTGAATTTGGCATGGCAGGAAATTTATGATAAGTAAATGGTAGGTGGAAACAGGGAGCTCCGGGATAGTTTAAAGTGGTGGTTGAGATTTTGTGAGCGCGCCTCGCGGAGGATTTCAAGGGGCAAGGGATAAAGGAGGGACTGGAAATGCCGGAAACCGCGACCAATTACCTGGCGGTCATCAAGGTGGTCGGCGTGGGAGGAGGTGGCACCAACGCCATCAACCGCATGATCGATTCCGGCCTCAAGGGTGTTGAATTCGTGGCCATCAACACCGATGCGCAGGCCCTCCTCATGTCCGACGCCGATGTCAAGGTGTATATCGGCGGCAACATCACGCGGGGGTTGGGAGCCGGGTCCAATCCCGAGATAGGTGAGCAGGCGGCGCTGGAGAACCGGGAGGCCATCGCGGAAGCCATAAAGGGCGCGGACATGGTCTTCATCACCGCCGGCAAGGGGGGAGGCACGGGAACGGGAGCGTCCCCCATCGTTGCGGAGATAGCCAGGGACCAGGGCGCCCTGACCATCGGGGTGGTCACCAGGCCCTTCTCCTTCGAGGGACGCAAGAGGGCCATGCAGGCGGAGGCGGGCATCGAGAAACTGCGCGAGAAGGTGGACACCCTGATCATCATCCCCAACGACCGCCTGCTGGAGGTGGCCGAACAGAAGACCTCCATCCTCAACGCCTTCCGCATGGCGGACGATATCCTGCGCCAGGGAGTGCAGGGTATCACCGACCTCATCACCGTGCCCGGGCTGATCAACCTGGACTTCGCCGACGTGAGGACCATCATGTCCAACGCCGGCTCGGCCCTCATGGGCATCGGGACGGCCTCCGGCGAGAACCGGGCCTCGGAGGCCGCGCGCGCCGCCATTTCCAGCCCGTTGCTGGAAGCCTCCATCGAGGGGGCGAAGGGCATCCTCCTTAACATCTCCGGCGGCTCGGACCTGGGTCTTTTCGAGGTCAACGAGGCGGCGGAGATCATCGCCAGCGTGGCCGACGCCGACGCCAACATCATCTTCGGCGCGGTCATCGACGATTCCCTGGGTGACGAGCTGAAGGTGACGGTGATCGCCACCGGCTTCGAGTTCGGGGCGGCCGCCTCGCGTCCCGGCCGCAAGGCCGCGAAGACGGAGGTGTCCCCGGAGAAGACGGTGGTCTTCGAATCCGAGGAACTGGACATACCGGTCTTTCTCCGCAATAAATAGTAACGGGCGGAGAGCGGTACCCCGGCGCTTCCGGCCCCGGAGAGCCGGCCCGGAAGAGAGCGAGGCGGCTTGCGCCAAGCCGCTTCAACTTTTTTACGGGGAGGTTTTGCAGGAAGGCGGCCCGTGCTCCTCCGGGAAGGGAGAAAGCGGGACGGAGGGTGAAGCATGTGCGGTGCGGACACCGCGGCCCCCCCGTCGCAAGCGTGCGCGCCGCGGCCGCCCGCGCTGCGGAAGCCGGTGCAAGGATCGCGTCGTTGCAGGAGCGCATGGATGCATGGAGAGGAGAGCAGGGACGCCCGTGTCGGAGCGGGTGAAACGGTGAAGGAAGCCCTGCGTGAGGTCTTGAGGGATGTCACCAGGCCGGGCCGCTACCTGGGCATCGAGGTCAACGCCTACCGCAAGCCCTTCCGCGCCGACGGCGTCAACGTCGCCCTCGTCTATCCCGATATCTACGAGATAGGCATGTCGCATCTCGGGCTGGCCATCCTTTACGAGGAGGTGAACGAGCGCCCGGACGCCATGGCCGACCGCGCCTACCTGCCCTGGGTGGACATGCAGGAGAGGATGTCGCGGCGCGGCATACCCCTCTTCGGCCTGGAGAGCGGGATCCCCCTGCGCCGCTTCGACATGGTGGGCATCACGCTGCAGCACGAGCTGACCTATGCCAACGTGGTGCGCGTGCTGCAGCTGGCCGGCATACCTCTGGAGGCCGGGCGGCGCGGACCCGGGGACCCGCTGGTGGTGGGAGGAGGCCCCGGTGCCTACAACCCCGAGCCGCTCGCACCCTTCTTCGACCTGCTGGTGCTGGGGGACGGCGAAGAGGCGATACACGAACTCGTCGCCGCGCTCGCCGCCTGGAAAAAACAGGGAAAGAAGGACCGGGAGGGGTTTCTCGTGGAGTGCGCCTCCCTCGCCGGCGTGTACGTGCCCTCTCTGTACAGGGTGACCTGCGGCCGCGACGGCGCCGTCAAGGAGGTAGAGGCGCGGCGGGGAGCGCCCTTGCCGGTGCGCGGTAGGGTGGTCACGGACCTGAACCGGCACCTTTTGCCGCGGCGACCGGTGGTCCCCGTGGTGGAGTCGGTGCACGACCGCTGCAGCCTGGAGATCTTCCGCGGGTGCACGCGGGGATGCCGCTTCTGCCAGGCGGGTATGATCTACCGGCCCGTGAGGGAGAGGAAGGTGGAGGCGCTGCAACGCTGGGGATTGGACCTGGTCCGCAACACCGGTTGCGATGAACTTTCGCTCTCCTCGCTCAACAGCGCGGATTACTCCCTCATCCTGCCGCTGGTGGAGGGGCTGTCGCGCCAGCTCGCGGAGGGGCGGGTGGCGGTATCGCTCCCTTCCCTGCGCACGGACACTTTCTCGGTGGAGCTGGCCGCGCGCTTGCACGGGGTGAAACGCACCGGCCTCACCTTCGCGCCCGAGGCGGCCTCTCCCGGCCTGCGCGCCGCCATGAACAAGACGGTGACGGACGAGGACCTGCTGGCGGCGGTGTCCTCCGCTTACCGCGAGGGCTGGAGGAAGGCCAAGCTCTATTTCATGGTGGGCTTGCCGGGCGAGGAAGAAGAGGACGTGGAGGCCATCTGCCACCTGGTGCGGCGCATAGTGCGCGAGGGCGACGAGGGGCGCCCGCTGCGGGGCATGCGCCTCTCGGTGAGCGTGGCGACCTTCGTGCCCAAGCCCCACACGCCGCTGCAATGGGCGCGGCAGATGTCCCCGCCCGAGGTGGCCCGGCGCCACTTCATCCTCAGGGAGGGCCTGCGCGTCAAGGGCGTGACCCTGCGCTGGCATGCGCGCGAGATGTCCTACCTCGAAGGGGTGCTCGCGCGGGGCGACCGGCGGCTGGCGCCGGTGGTGGCGGAGGCGGCACGCGAGGGATGCCTGGACGGCTGGAGCGAGCATTTTTCCTGGGAACGCTGGAGGAGGGCCCTGGAGTCGCAGGGGCTGGACGCCGCTTGGTACGTGGAGAGGGAGCGCTCCCCGGAGGAGGTCTTTCCCTGGGACCACCTCAGCGCCGGGGTGACGAAGTCTTTTCTCCTGGAAGAATACGGTAGAGCCCTGAGGAGGGAATGGACGCCGGACTGCCGCTCCGGGGCGTGCGCTTCCTGCGGGGCCTGCGATGCACCGGGAGTGGGGAACCTTCTGGCGGAGGAGGCGCGGTGAGGCGTTTGTTGGTAAAATATTACAAGAAAGGCGACGCGCGCTTCCTCTCCCATCGCGAGACCATGCGCGCCCTGGAGAGGGCGCTGCGGAGGTCGGGCGTCGCGCTGCTCTTCACGGAAGGGTTCAATCCGCGCCCCAAGATGAGCTTTTCCCCCGCGCTTCCCCTCGGCGTGGCCGCGGAGGCCGATTACCTGGAGGTGGCGGTGGCGGAGGAGCCCGACCTGCGGGCCATGCGGGAGAGCATGGACCGTTCCCTCCCAGAAGGGATGGGAATAGTTTCCATACAAGTGATGCCACCGCACGTGCCGCGCCTCTCGCGCTGGGCGCGTTACGGGTTATACCGCGTCGAGGCCGCGGGGCGCCGTTACCACCTGGCTTTGCGCCTGAGCGGGGAGGGTGAGGGCAGGTTGAGGGAGGCGCTGCAGGGCCTGGAACGGCACCTGCGGGAGGAAATCCGGGACGGCGAGGTCACCAGGGTGGGGATCTTCGCCTCCCAAGACGAGTTGTGGGAGGAGGTCGACGGGCCGCTCTACCTCTACCACGGAAGGGAAGGTGAACTGGAAGTGATGCAAGGTGGCCATCAAGGATAAGCTGAAGGCGGCGTCGGTGGAGATACGCAGGGTCTCCCCGGTGAGCAAGGAGATAGCCATCGCCACCTACGACGGCGAGACCAGGGTGGCGGTGCTCGAGTCGGGCGTGCTGCAGGAGATCTTCGTGGAGCATGCCGACCGGCGCTCCATCGTGGGCGACATCTACAAGGGCAGGGTGCAGAACGTCCTCCCGGGCATGGAAGCCGCCTTCGTCGACATCGGGCACAACCGCAACGCCCTGCTCTACGTGGGGGACATATTCCTGGAGGAGAGGAGACAGGGGGAGAGGCGGGACATCTCCAGGCTGCTGAAGCCTGGCCAGCAGGTGGTGGTGCAGGTGACCAAGGACCCCATGGGGGGGAAGGGGGCCCGCCTCACCACCTACCTTTCCATAGCCGGCCGCTACCTGGTCCTCCTTCCCCAGGCCAGGACGGTGGGCATATCCCACAGGCTGAGCGAGGAGGAGAGGGAGCGCCTGCGCAGGCTGGTGGACGAGGTGAGGCCCCGGGACGCGGGGATCATCGTGCGCACGGCGGCGAGGGACGCGGACGCGGCCGAGCTGCGCAAGAGCCTCGCTTACCTGGGTAAGGTCTGGCACCAGGTGCGCCGGGCATCCGAGAAGAAACGCGCCCCCGCCGTTCTCTACCGGGAGCCGGAGCTGGAGATCAAGGTCATAAGGGACGTCATGGACAGGACCTTCGAGCGCATCCTCGTCGACAACTCCCGCGTCTACCGCCGCGTCAGGCATTACCTGAAGACGGTGGCGCCGGCGCTGGCGGACAGGGTCTTCCGCTATACCGGCGAAACCCCGCTTTTCGAGGCCCTGGACATCAACAGGCAGATAAAGGAGGCCCTGAAGCGGGAGGTGAGCCTGCCCTCCGGGGGCTACATCGTCATCGATTCCACCGAGGCCCTCACCGCCATAGACGTCAACACGGGAAAGTACGTGGGCGACAAGTCGCTCGAGGAAACCGTGCTGCGCACCAACATCGAGGCGGTCTCGGAGGTGGTGCGCCAGTTGCGGCTGCGGGACATAGGGGGCATCATAGTCATCGACTTCATCGACATGAACGAGGCGCGCAACCGCAGGGCCGTGCTCAGGGCGCTGAACCAGGAGCTGGAGAAGGACCGCACCAAGACCTACGTGGTGGAGCTGACCAAGCTGGGGCTGGTTGAGATGACCCGCAAGAACGTCTCCGAGGGGCTGCTGGAGGCCTTCGGTGAGACATGCCCCACCTGCAAGGGGAGGGGAGTCGTCTTCCGCGAGCCGTGACGGCGGGAGGACGGAGGAGGAGGATGAGGAGAAGGGGGCGCGAGGAGGCGCCGGAAGCGGAGGGGGCAGGCGCCGCCCCGGAAGAGGGGGAGGGTAGGAGGAAGCGCCGCAGGGGCACCGCGCTTCTCGTGGCGGGGGCGTGCCTCGTCCTGGCGGGACTGCTGGCGCTGGCCGGCGTATACGCCTATATCCGTTACACCGACCGCAGGGCGGCGGCCGCCCAGCGGGAGCTCTTCCGGGCATGGGAGGAAAGGCCGCTGAACCCCGGAAAGGACGAGGTGGCGGTGGGGGACGGTATAGCGCGCCTGGTGGTGCCGCGCCTCGCGCTGGACGCCATCGTGGTGGAGCTGTGGGGCCTCGACGACGGCGAGAACCTGAAGCGGGGGCCTGGACACATCCCGGACACGGCCTACCCGGGGGAGGAGGGGAACTGCGTCATATCGGGGCACCGCACGACCTACGGCGCGCCTTTCCGCCACATCGAGCTGCTCGCTCCCGGCGATGAGATCATCCTCGAAACGGCGGAGCGGCGTTTCGTCTACCTGGTGTACGGGCAGAAGATAGTGTCGCCCTCCGACCTCAGCGTCCTCGAGCAGGGAGGAGAGCCCAAGGTCACCCTGACCGCCTGTCATCCCTGGTACAGCGCGGCGCAGCGCATCGTGGTCATGGGGAGATTGGCCAGGAGTGAGGACCTGGCCGGGGACGGGCAGTGATGCCGGGATGACGCCCGTGGCCCGCCGTCAGGGGCGTGCGGGTGGGGGGCAGCCGTGAAAAGCGACCGTAAAAAGAGGAGACCGGAAAGTGGGCAGGCTTTCCGGTCCGGGCCAAAACTCACTCGGCGTAGATATTTTGGCATTATCATAATCGGCATCCCCCGGCCTCTACTTTAGACCCTTTTCCGACCACTTTTTCCCGCCCTCCGTCCACCTCGCGTCGCTCGCAGCGCGGTTCCCGGAGCCGACAACACCGTTCGGGAGGGCATGCGAGCGGGGGGCGCTCCGGTCGGTAGGGGTCCCGGGAGCCTCCGGCAGCGGCGGACCGCGGCCGCGGGGCGGGGAGGCGGCACTTCCAAGCTCTGCGTGTCCGCCGTGATCCCGCGGGACAGGCGGGAGCGCGGGCGGATGACACGGGCCGGATCGTGCGGGGAGGGCGCGGGCTCGGTTCTAATGGCAGGATCGTACATGGAGCGTATATAGCGTATCGTATATATATAGATTAAAGTATATGGATTATCTGTCGATATATATTCCGGACATTGAGAAAAGAATACCCCTGAAGGTGATAAAGGCAAACTCTTCCGAAAGGAGAGGGCGCAAAGCCATGGGTCTAACACCGCGTGAGCGGTCATGATCGCCAGGCTGCCGCCTCCAAAGCGACGCCCTTTCCCCAGCGGAAAGGGCGGTTTGCTTTAAGGAACGGGGAGAGTTGCCACCAGCCCGGGGGGCAAGGGAGGAGATAACGATGAAAGGGCTCACTCGGTGGCAAACGGGCATGATCACACCGCTGGCCGTATCCACACTGCTGCTTTTCACGCTGCTTTCCGGCTTATTCACGGGCGCCGCCGCCACGGCGGCCTCCGACGTCACGGCCGAGGAGGCGCGCATGGTGCAGCTGGTGAACCAGGCGCGCAACGACGCCGGTCTGCCCGCTCTCCTCGTGGAGCAGCGCCTGACCGACTTCGCGCGTTCTTACTCCGACGAGATGATCCAGTACAACTTCTTCGGCCACGTCTCGCCTGTTTCCGGCAACCTGCAGCAGCGTATCGCGGCGCGGGGCATAACGGGTTGGACGCTGGCGGGGGAGAACATAGCCAAGGCGCCCAACGTGGAGGTGGCCTTCCAGGCCCTCATGAACAGCCCCTCCCACCGCGCCAACATACTGCGTCAGGAGTTCAACTGCATAGGCGTGGGCGTGGTGCGCGGGCCGGACGGGCTCTACATAACCCAGGAGTTCATGTGCTTCTCCAGCCTGCCCTCCTCGGCCGGCCAGGTGGGGGCGTCTCCCGCCCCGGCGCCTTCCTCCACCACCTTCGACACCTACGTGCTCCTCATGAACCCCAACGACCAGGCCACGCCGGTGAGGGTCACCTTCCAGGGAGAGGACGGCGCCAACAGGACCTTCCGTTATACCGTGGGCGCCTTTTCCCGCTACACCATCTCCATGAGGGACACGGTGGGGAGGGGGAGCTACGCGGTGCAGGTGGAAAGCGACCTGCCCGTCCTGGCCGAGCGCGCCATGTACTTCGACTACGAGGGGAAGAAGGGAGGGTCGGACTCCATCGGCACCCCCTCGCCCTCCAGCACCTGGTATTTCGCCGAGGGCTACACCGGGGGCACCTTCGACACATGGCTGGTGCTGCAGAACCCCAATTACGCCGCGACCGCGGTGACCCTGAGCTTCATGCGCCAGGACGGCCAGGTGATAACCCGCCAGGTCTCCGTGGGGGCGCGGCAGCGCGCCACGGTGCACGTGGACGAGATACCGGGGCTGGAGGCGGCCGACGTCTCCACCCGCGTGGTCTCGGACCTGCCCGTCGTGGCCGAGCGCGCCATGTATTTCAACTTCAACGGCAAGGACGGCGGCCATGCCTCCATCGGCACCCCCTCGCCCTCCAGCACCTGGTACTTCGCCGAGGGCTACACCGGCGAGAGTTTCGACACCTGGGTATGCCTGCAGAACCCCAACGACGCGCCGACCGCGGTGACCCTGAGCTTCATGCGCCCGGACGGCCAGGTGATAACCCGCCAGGTCTTCGTGGGGGCGCGGCAGCGCGCCACGGTGCACGTGGACGAGATACCGGGGCTGGAGGCGGCCGACGTCTCCACCCGCGTGGTCTCGGACCTGCCCGTCGTGGCCGAGCGCGCCATGTACTTCGACACCCGCGGCCGCGTGGGGGGCCACTGCACCATCGGCGCTTCCGGCCTCAAGCCGAACTGGTATCTGCCGGAGGGATACACGGGCGGCGATTTCGACGAGTACGTGCTCTTCCTCAATCCGCACGACGAGGCGGCCGCGGTGCGCGTGGTCTTCATGCGCCCGGACGGGATGCGGGTGGAGCGCAGTTTTCACATAGCGCCGCACGCGCGCGCCACCGTGCACGTCGACGAGGTGGAGGGCCTGCAGTCCACGGATGTCAGCACCCAGGTCAATTCCTCCCTTCCCATCGTGGTGGAACTTGCCGAGTACTTCAGCTACCGGGGGCGATGCGACGGGAACAGCTCCGTCGGGGCCTTCCAGCCCTCCACCACCTGGTACTTCGCCGAGGGATGCGTGCTCTGACCGGTTGAAGGTCTTCATAGGGGGGCCGCACGGGAGACCGTGCGGCCCCTTTTTTCGCCACGAGGTGCGGGAGATGGCGATGTCTCCGATCTCACGTCTTGCCCGTGGGGGCGAGTGGGGTTGCCGGCTGCGCTCTGCCGTCGCGGTCGAGGTCGAGGATGCGGGCCCTGCCCAGGTTCATAAACATGGTGGACACCCCCTATACTTGCTTTGTGTAAAAAAGAAGCAGAGCAAGGAGGTGTCCAAATGAAGGGTTCAGTTGGAACCACTACTAGTATCTACCACACCAGGCTTCCCCATCAATGGGAGTTGGAGAGAATGATGGGCGAGGTCCTCTCCAGGGAGGCCAGAAGGAGGCTGCGCTGGATAGAGCACTTTCGCAGCTGCGGAAATGCCAGGATGACCTGCCGCCACTTCGCCATCTCCCCCACCACCTTCTACAAGTGGCTGAAGAGGTACCTGAAACGGGGCCTCAGGGGACTGGAGGACCTCCCCCGCACCCCGAAAAGGAAAAGGGTCTCCGAGATCCCCTGGCAGACGATCCAGCTCATCTGCGACTTAAGGAGAGAGCACCCCGCCTGGTCCAAGCACAAGATAGCGGTGATCCTCAAGAGGGACTACGGCATCCGCCTTTCTTCCTCCAGCGTGGGAAGGGTTCTCAAAAGGAAGGGCCTCTACGATAAGAGGGTCTCCAGAAAGAAGAGCCGGGCGGCCAAAAGGAGGAAGGCTCGCCTGCGCTCGGAGGGCTGGATGAGGAAGGCCTTCCCGGGGTGCCTCATCCA
>JACIXC010000016.1 GCA_014360655.1 Actinomycetota bacterium
GCTCAACGAGATCCTTTGCAGATGGAATTACGTGTACAATTACGTGAGACCACACCAGAGCCTGGGTTATCTCACCCCCATGGAGTTCCTGAAGGCGTGGATGGAGGAGAGCAAGGATAGGGATGATGTGTTCACCATGTAGTGAACCAGCACAGGGACTTGCGCGAGAGGCCGGTTCTCGCGCAATATGTATGCGACGCTGTCGATGCCTTTGCGATAAACCGGCTGCATGCTGTGGGCTCGCGTCCACCGGCGCGCAATCATGATGTTGCTGCGTGAAGCCGGGCATGACATGAAAGAGTACGGGGATGGGGATGAAAATGGCGGGGGAAAAAGCGCAGATGGCGCTGCGCATGGTCGTCACGACCGCGTTGATGGCCATCTTGGCGACGGTGGGTTGCGGCGGAGGGAAGCCGGTTCTCACGGAGACCATGTACTGCGGCGAGCCCTCGGCTCTTATCTATGATGCCGGCCTGGTGAGCGTAAGCGCGAACGGCGATCCCCTCCTGGAGCTCGCGGAGCTGCCCGATGCGTACTGGACGGCCACCTACAAGGATCCCCGCTACCTCGCCGGCCCCGAGTACCACGTGCTCGACTTCTGCCCCGATGGGAATATCGTGGTGGTGGGCGATTGCGCGCACTTCTCCGACTGGTCCTCCGAGGTGATAGTGGGGAAGTATGACGGCAACGGAGCGCCGCTTCCCGGCTGGCCCAAGTTCTACAAGGGTCCGCAGCGGTCCTGGAACGAGGGGCAGGACGTCACGGTGGATGACGCGGGGAATATCATTGTCACGGGATATGCCGTCCTGTGGAGGCTCGACGCGGAGGGAAACGTGCTCCCCGGCTGGCCCCAGTACTTCATGGGGGACAGCTCCATCAGCACGGCCGTGATCCTCGATACCGCGGGCGACATAATAGCCTGCGGGACCACCGCCTGGGAGGGGGGCCAGAGGTTCGTATTGAAGAAATACAGGGCGGACGGGAGCGTCGTCGAGGGCTGGCCGAAGAGCTACGGGATCGACGGCAGCGAGGAGAATTTCGCCTACGATCTCCTGCAGGATACCGACGGGAACCTGGTGGTATGCGGCTATACCCAGACGGCGGGCGTCCGGGCCGCGTTGCTGTACAAGCTGGACGCCGGGGGGAATGTCCTGCCCGGGTGGCCGAAGACCTGGAGTTCGGGATCCGGGGGCTACGACGAGTATTTCAAGGTCGCGCAGGATTCCAACGGCAACTATTGCCTGGTGGGAATAACCGGCGCCAGCGAAAGCTCCGGGAGACTGCTGGTCACGCGGTACAGCGCGGGGGGCGAGCAGTTGACCGACTCGGGCTGGCCCCAGGTCTATGATCACAACGGGTTGCGCGATGCCAGCCCACCCGACGCCTGGGGAGGCGGCGTGGACAGACTGGGAAACATCGCCGCCGCGGCTACCTGCCAATCGGACACCAATATAAGCACGGTGAAATACACGGACAAGGCGGCCATGGCAAGCGGCTTCCCCAAGGTGATGCAGCACCCCGGCTATTACGAGGTGACGCGCTCCTGCAGTGTTGACGAACAGGGCAATATCTATACCGTGGGATACTGGGAGGTCGACGACGGCAGCCACGCCGACTACACCACCTTCATTGTGAAGTACCCGCCGGGCAGGTATTCCGACACCCGTCCTTCCGCCGTCTTCAAGGAGGGAATCTGCTACACGGGCCTGGCAGGCTTCAGCGAGACGCTGGGACCGGAGAATCAAGGAAGCGTGCTTTACCAGCTCTCGCCGGATAGAGAAAACTGGTACTATAACGATGGCTCGGAATGGAGGATGGCTACGACGAGCCGTGAGGCAAACACCGCGGAGGAGATAAACGCCTCCATCGTTGATTACGCGGAAAAGATCGGGCCCGGAACGCTCTACCTGAGGGTATTCCTGGTAAGCGACGGCACGCAGAGGGTTCAGCTCGAGTCGATAACCGTAAGCTATAAGAGTTAGCGACGAGGTTGCTACACCCACGGGGAGGGTATCCCCCGTCACGGGAGGGTTTATAGTAATAGGGTAGTATTTAAACCGAGTATTTGGGAGGGGATGGCCATGATACGCAACGGCGCCGAATACCGCGAGAGCCTCAAGTCCATGAAACCCAACATCTACATGGGCGGGGAGATCCTTGGACGCGACAACCTTCCTGGGACGGAGATCCTGGAGCTCACCTGCGAGCTGGCCCACAACAAGGACCTGCAGCACCTGACCACCGCCAAGTCCCACCTCACCGGGGAGACCATCAACAGGTTTTGTCACATCCACCAGAGCCAGGAAGACCTGCTCATAAAGCAGGAGATGACCAGGGTGGCGTCCCGCATGGTAGGGGGCTGTATCGCCCGCTGCATGGGCATCGACGCCATGAACGCCCTCTCGGTGATCACCTACCAGTGCGACCAGGTCCACGGTACCGAGTACCACCAGCGCTGGCTGGAGTACCTCAAGTACTGGCAGGAGAACGACATCGTGGGCTGCTGCGCGCAGTCCGACGTCAAGGGCCACCGCAAGCGCCGCCCCCACGAGCAGACCGACCCCGATCTTTACCTGCGGGTGGTGGAGAAGAAGAAGGATGGAATCGTGGTGCGGGGCGCCAAGGCCCACAACTCCTTCGCTCCCCTGGCCCACGAGATAATCGCCATCCCCACCCGTTTCCTGACACCGGAGGAAGGACCCTGGGCGGTGGCCATCGCCGTCCCGGGAGACCATCCCGGCGTGAAGCTGGTCTGCCGCGGCGCCCGTTACCGGGACCGCGTCCCCTCCGTGGCCTCGCCGCTTTCCGGCAAGGGGGAGATCGAGTCCCTCACCATCTTCGACGACGTCTTCGTGCCCTGGGAGAGGGTCTTCCTCTGCGGGGAGACGGAGTTCGGCGGCCAGCTCGCCCTGCTCTTCAGCCTCTACCACCGCCATTCCTACACCGGGTGTAAGCCGGCCATGTCCGACGTGATCATGGGATCCACCGCCCTGGTTGCGGAATACAACGGCATCGAGAGGGAAGGCCACATAAGGCATGCCCTGGCGGAGCTCATATGCGTGGCCGAGCTGGTGTACGGGTGCGGCATCGCCGCGGCGGTGAAGTCGAGCAAAGCTCCCTCCGGCACCCAGATACCGGACGTCGTCTTCTGCAACGTGGCCCGCAAGCACGCCGGCGTGAACCTCTACCACGAGTACGACATCCTGGCGGAGGTGGCGGGCGGGCTCCCGGCCACCCTGCCCTACAGCGAGGAGTTCGAAAGCCCCGAGGTGGGGGAGCTGGTTAAGAAATACCTGGCGCGCAAGGACGGGGTGAGCCCGGAGAACATGTACAAGTGCTTCGCCTGGATAAGCGACCTTTCCTGCTCCTCCATGGCCGGCGTCATGCAGTACGCCGGGGTGCACGGCGGCGGTTCCCCCATCATGGAAGATATTGCCATTCTGGGCACCTACGACATCGAGGAGAAGAAGAACATCGCCAAGTTCCTGGCCGGCATACAGGATTAAGCGAAGACTTCATCTCAGCGCTGTCCTTTCTCGCGCAGCCCCGGGCGCCGGCCCCCGGGGCTTTTTACGCCTCCGCTCTTTGTCGCGAGGTGGCAGGCCCGGGGTGCGAGGATAACCGGTGATCGTCCATGGCGGCGGCCACGGCACGGCGACGGGCGTGGCTCGCGGAAAAAGCGCCTTACCGGTCATGAAGGCCATTCATCACCGCGTTCCCGCTCGCGTTTCCTTTCGTCTGTCGTGATGCGAAAAAACATCCCCTCGCAAACTCGCCGCAGCGGTCGCTGCGGAAAAAAGGACTTTCGGCGCGACCGTGGAAGAAAGTAAACGAGGCAGGCCCGAAGGGAGGGAGAGGCCGAGATTGTGTAATATCCAGCCGCACAAGAAGTGCAGCGAGTGCCCTTTCGTGACCTGTGATCATCATCCGCAGTTCTACCTCGCCCTGCAGTGCATCCAGCGCTGGTACGAGCTACACGAGTTCTACGGGATGGGGCCTTCCGGCTGCCGTTAGCCGGGCGGCAAGCCCCCGGGAACCCGCGAGGCAGACGGTTGCAGGACGGCGCTACCCAAGTTTTCTTCTGCAGCGAGGCCTTGTGCCTGGTAAACTCACACGGCTAAAAACCGCAGGACGGCGAGTCCATGGTTCTCACTAGGGCGGTTTGCGGGTAATCCCCTTGCGGAAAGGGTAGAATCTTATCATGAGCATCGTGCAGAAAGGGGAAGAAGGAGGTGGCGCCTTGCGTGAAAGCGGCGATGAGCGGGAGACAGCCCTGCGGGTTGAGGGCCTGAGCGTGGAGGTGGACGGCAGGGAGATCCTGCATGACGTCAACCTGTCCGTCAGGTGCGGCGAGACCCACGTCCTCTTCGGTCCCAACGGGTCCGGGAAGACCACGCTGCTCATGGCCCTCATGGGCTTTCCGCGTTACCGGGTCACCGCTGGACGCGTCTTCTTCGAGGAAGAGGACATAACCGGCCTTCCGCCGTACGAGAGGGCCAGGCGCGGCTTCGGTATCATGTTCCAGCGGCCGCCGACGGTCAGGGGGGTGACGCTCGAACAGATGGTCGGCCTCTGCGCGGGCGACGGCGTGGACGTGGAGGCCCTGGCCGGGGACATGAACCTGGAGGAGTTCCTCGCCCGGGACGTCAACCACGGTTTCTCGGGGGGAGAGATCAAGCGCTCGGAGCTCCTGCAGCTCCTGGCGCAGAACCCGCGCATCATCCTCCTGGACGAACCGGAATCGGGGGTGGATATGGAGAACCTCCAGCTGGTGGGGAAGGCCATCCGCAAGCTGCTCCAGAAGGATCTGCGGCGCCGCAGGACCAAGTGCGGCCTCATCATCACCCACACCGGGTATATCCTGGACTACGTGGAGGCGGACGTGGGGCACGTCCTCTGCGACGGCACCATCGTCTGCTCGGGGAACCCCCGGGAGCAGCTGGAAGGAATTAGAAAGTTCGGTTTCGAGGAGTGTGCCAGATGCACGCGATGAAGGGGTTAAGGGAAGAGCTCAGGGAGAGGGCAAAGGCGGCCGCGGGTAAGCGGGCCGCCTACGGGAGCGACCTGGACCTCCGCGCTTTCGTGGACGAGGCGTCGGAGGCCTGCTACGTGGACTCCCTGGAGGAGCTGGAGGAACTGAGCGCCGAGGAGCTTGCCCGCGCCGGCGTGGAGAAGAGCGGGCGCGAGAGGTCGGGCTCCTTCGTGCAGATCGACGGGACGGTGGTGCACCGCAAGGCCATGGAGAAGGGGCTGGAGATCCTGAGCACGCAGGAGGCCCTGGGAAAATATGACTGGCTGTGGGATTACTACTGGAAGGCGGTTGCGGTGGACGCCGACAAGTACACCGCGGCGGTGGAGCTCTCTCCCTGCGAGGGTTACTTCATGCGCGCACTGCCCGGCTCGCGCACCATATATCCCCTGCAGGCGTGCCTCTACATCCGCGAGCCGCGCTTCGTGCAGAGGGTGCACAACATCGTCATCGCCGAGGAGGGCTCGGAGCTGCATATCATCACCGGCTGCGCCAGCAGGCACGAGATCGAGGCGGGACTGCACCTCGGCGTCTCCGAGTTCTACGTGAAGAAGAACGCCAGGGTGACCTTCACCATGGTGCACAACTGGGCGGAGGGGATGGACGTCAGGCCGCGCAGCGGGGTGGTGGTAGAGGAGGGAGGGCTCTTCATGTCCAACTACGTGGTCATGGAGCCGGTACGCACCCTGCAGCTCTATCCCACCGCGAGGCTGGTGGGCGAGGGAGCGGTGGCGCGTTTCCACTCCATCCTGGTCGCCCAGCCCGGCAGCGAGCTGGACGTAGGCTCGCGGGTCATCCTCTCCGCCCCCCGTTGTAACGCGGAGATAATCTCCCGCGCCATCACCAGGGGCGGCTACATCGCGGCGCGTGGGCACATCCGCGGCGAGGTGGGGGGAGTGAAGGCACACCTGGAATGCCGCGGGCTCATCCTCGACGAAGGCGGGGTGATACACGCCGTGCCCGAGCTGGAGGGGCTTGCGCCGGACGTGGACATGTCCCACGAGGCGGCGGTGGGAAAGATCGCCCAGGAAGAGGTGGAATATCTCATGGCCCGCGGCTTGAGCGAGGAGGAGGCGACCTCCACCATCGTGCGCGGCTTCCTCAACGTGAAGATCGAGGGCCTGCCTCCCCTGCTCGAGAGGGAGATGCGGCGCATGATGGAGCTCTCCGAGCAGAAGGCCCTGTAGACATAAACGGGGTCGAGGCTCGTCTCGTGCGTGGTTGGGTGTGTGTTGGGAGGCCGGGCCGTGGGCTCATGCGCGCTCCACAACGTGCGTATTTCCTTCTTCCGGCGGCCGGGCCGCCGGGTAACGGTCTCGCTCGCAGGCTCGCTGCGACCGACCCTGTAGTTCCCGGCCTCGGTGTGTGTTGGGAGGCCGGGCCGTGGGCTCATGCGCGCTCCACAACGTGCGTATTTCCTTCTTCCGGCGGCCGGGCCGCCGGGTAACGGTCTCGCTCGCAGGCTCGCTGCGACCGACCCGGTCGTTCCCGGCCTTGGTGTGTGTTGGGAGGCCGGGCCGTGAGCTCATGCGCGCTCCACAACGTGCGTATTTCCTTCTTCCGGCGGCCGGGCCGCCGGGTAACGGTCTCGCTCGCAGGCTCGCTGCGACCGACCCGGTCGTTCCCCGGGCAAGTTGTGTGCGGGTAAGAAGGCCGGGCCGGGGGATCGTGCTCGCTCCACGACGCGCGGCCTCGCGATGGTTCTCATCTTCACGCAAAGGCTCCATCCATGCAAGGGTTTACCACCTACCTTCCTTGTCCAGAGGCCGCTTGCGATGTCGCTCGCCCGACCCCCGGACCCGGCCTGCCGAACGCGGAGACAGCATGCGTGTAAAAATCTGATAAAAAGGGTGCCATGTTACGACGATTGATAACTACTGTAAATAAATGTAAAATGTAGTTAAGTTAAGGTGAGAGGCGGCGTGACCGAAAATGGAAGGGATGCGTAAGGTCGCGCTGATTTTCGGAAGGGAGCTGGGAAGAACGGGATCATTCTTCCATGTGCCGGATGGCTGGAGGAGAGCAATATACGGGAGGTGGGGAGATTGAGGTCAAGGCTCATGGTGATGTTGTGCTTCACATTAACGGGTCTATTCCTTGCCGGCTTTGTCCTGGTGGGGGTTTCCGGGTGCGGAGGTGGCGGTGAGGAGAAGGGCGATGAGTACCAGAAGGGCTACGAGGACGGCGTGAGGGCCGAGCGGGCGAAATGGAGCGATGCCAAGCTGCAGCTTGCCAGGACGATGATCGAGGAGCAGGAAGCGAGCCAGGAGACCCTGCAGAGGCTCCTCAAGGGGGAGATCACCGAGATCAAGGTGGGCGAGATAACCGTTTCCGGAAGCGCGGCGAAGGTCAACATCCAGGCGGTCTTCACCGATGGGACGGTGATCAACGGTTTCGTGGACCTCGTGCAGCTGGACAACAAGTGGTATATGCAGAAGGTGACGGCGGAGAGGGGAAGCACCCCGAGTTGACGGGAAAGGCCTTCATCGACTCCAGCGGTTCCCCTGCCCTTGTCCTTGCGCGCGTTAAGCGGCGCTCTCAGGAAATGGGTACCGAAAGGCGATGGCGTGACCCCGGTGAGGCTCCTCACGGAGGGCAGGGGATGAGACAGAAGCGGAACGGCCGAAAGGCCCCAGCAAGGCCATGACGCCGGGGAGGCGGGTACGAGGGAGCCGTGGGACAGGCAAAGCGGCGCAAAGAGGTCGATGCGGGAAGGGTGTGAAGAGGTCGACGCGAAGAGCGTGCAAAGAGGTAGACGTGAAGAGGGCGCAAGAGAGAGGCGCATGAAAGGGATGGAGAGAGCCGGGATGAGAGCCACCCGGGAAAGCCGCGGAGAGCGGCTTCTCCCACCAGCCGCACTCGCGGCCTCTGTGCTGGCGCTTCTCCTGCTGTTTGCCTGCTTTGCCTTTGCCGGTTGCTGGCTGCGGGACGACAGGATGGAGGAAGAGTTCCGCAAGGGATACCAGGCGGGGCAGGCGGCTGCCGAGGCGGCTTCCCTCGAGAGCCGGAACGGCATGGAAGGAGAAGAGGCACAGGCGCTCCTCTCCCAGATAGGAGAGGGCAAGGGATCGAACCTCGAGTTCCGGGAGTACTCCCTCCAGGAGGACAGGTGCCAGGTCTACGGGCTGCTGCACCTGGCCGACGGGAGCGCCCTCGACGTCTACCTGGTGCTGGAGAAAAAGGACGGGATTTGGAAGATAGTGGAATTAAGGAACCTGGGCCAGGGGAACGGCGCCGGGGCCCAGTGAGACGGGAGAGCATGAGCCGGGTGAGCTCGGCAGAGGGAAGAGGCAGGAAACGGGGCGTGTCGGTTGGAGCTTAGGGACTACATCCAGGTCATCAAGCGCAGGAGGTGGTGGATCGTGGCTGCCGTGCTCCTGGTGACGGCGGCTGCGCTCCTCTACTCGTTCCTCCTGCAGAGCAGGCTTTACCAGGCCTCCTCGTGGGTGGTGGTCAAGGAGAAGCCCCTGGAGAGCTCCGTCCTGGAGCAGACCATAAGCGAGCTCAGCTCGCAGCCGGAGAGGTCCCTGCAGACCCACGTGGAGCTCCTCAGGACCAAGGAGATGGCCAAGAAGGTCGTCGAGGCCCTGCAGATGGAAATGGGCACCTCCGAGCTCATGGAGAAGATCGACGTACAGCCGGTGAGCAACACCAACATCATCGAGATAAAGGCCACCGACCGCTACCCGGAGAGGGCCCGGGACATCGCCAACATCTACGCCCGGGTCTACCAGGAATGGAGGCGCTCGGAGAACGTGCGCGAGATATCCAAGGCCCGCAGCGAGGTATGGTCGGTGCTGCAGTCGACCAAGGACGAGGCCATCGACCTCTCGCGCCAGATCGAGCAGCGTTTCGGTAACCAGCCCATCCCGGAGGAGCTGAAGGTGGAGCAGCAGATAGCCTACAACTACTACGTGGACCTGCAGCGTATTTACCGGGAGCTTTCCATCTCCGAGGACCTCATGTCCGGGGGCCTGGAGGTCATCGCGGACGAGGACGTCCCCGGGTCGCCGGTGAGCCCGCGCCCGGTGCGCAACGGGGTGCTGGCCTTCTTCCTGGGGTCCATCCTGGGGCTGGGGCTCGCCTTCCTCGTCGATTACCTCGACGACACCATCGAGTCCCGCGAGGAGGTGACCAGGCTCTACGAGATACCGGTGCTGGGAGAGATCCCGCGCTACCGGGAGCTGGAAAACCAGCAGCGCCGCTCCTCACTGGTTATGGTGACCGAGCCCAAGTCGCCCATCGCGGAGGCCTTTCGCGCCCTGCGCACCAACATCCAGTACGTGAATTACGAGAGGAAGCTGAAGACGCTGGCGGTGACAAGCGCCGGCCCCTCGGAGGGGAAGACCTTCGTGGTGGCGAACCTGGCGGTGTCGCTGGCCGAGGCCGGCCACCGCGTGCTGGTCATCTGCTCCGACATGCGCCGCCCCGCCATCCACGAGTTCTTCCACCTCCGCAACCAGGAGGGGCTTTCCACGGTGCTCGTGGGCGGCAAGACCCTCGAGGAATGCATAAAGGATGCCGGGAAGAGGAACCTGCGCGTCCTCACCTCGGGACCGCTGCCCCCCAACCCATCCGAACTCGTCGGCTCCCGCCGCATGAACGAGGTGCTGGCCAGGTCCAAGGCCCTGGCCGACCTGGTGCTCATCGACACTCCGCCCACCCTTGCGGTGTCGGACACGGCCGTCCTCGCCCCCCGCGCGGACGGCGTGCTGATAGTTGTGGGCCTTGGGACAGCAAAGCGGGATGACGCGCGCAAGGCAAGGGACCTGCTCCTCCAGGTGAACAGCAACCTGGTGGGCGCGGTACTCAACAACGTGGAAGAGGCGTGGAGCTACGGCTATTACCATTACTACCACCCCCAGACATAACGCAACACCTCACAGACGTAAGAACATGGTCCCCAGATCGAACATTTGGGAGATCGCTCCTTTCATCCTGTCGAATTTGCTTGTTTTGTCAGGATGAAAGGGCGGTCCCCCGACCTTTTCAACCCGGGAATCGCCTCCAGAAACGATACGGCATCCACCTCGGTGTCGGCCCTTGTTCGTTGCCTCTGGCGACACCCCGGTGCCTGACCTCCTGTTGGCCTCAGGGCGGGATTGTTTCGTCGGCGCTTCGCGCCTCCTCGCAGTGACATTCCCAAGACGCGCCTCCTCGCAATGACAGGGGCCCGGAAACGTCATCGCGAGGGATTCCCGGAAACGTCATCGCGAGGGACCCCCTGAAACGTCATCGCAAGGGACCCCCGGAAACGTCATCGCGAGGAGCGGAGCGACGAAGCGATCTCACACGTATTGCATCACCTCGTGCACATACCGAGACCCTTTCATGTCGGCCTTAACATGTGGAGCCCAGGATATGTTCAAGGGCATAGAAGCTCATGGCGTGAATGACGAATGTCGATATATTTCATTATGATGAACTGATGGTTGTGTTATATTGCGCTCGAGGACTCTTTTATCACGGGAGTGCCGGAGATGTGGCGTAAGACATTTATTGTCGGATTGGTGATCCTGGTCCTGGGAGGCGGCGTAGCCGCGGCCGCCTGGAGGTTCGTCGGCGGGGGCGACCGGTCAGCCGTCGAGGAAGTGCGGGAGGAAGGTGGCAGTTTCCAGGAGGAGCTGCAGGAAACGACGGCGGCACAGGAGGGGACCACGGCGGAAGGTGAGGATGCCGGCACGCAGGAATATTCCGGAGCCGGCGCCGCTTCGCCGGGCGTCACCAGCGGCGAGGACTTTTCCTACACCTCGCCCGAGCAGAGATACGTGACGGAGACCCAGAGGCACCAGAACTTCTTCCGCGCCGTGGCCGAGGGGAGGGTGCGCCGCCTGGACGTGGTGAGCACGGATGTCCGCCCGGTAGGCGACCCAGACACATCATACGTCTACTTCACCCTGACCACCACGGACGGGGGCACGAGCAACGGCACCATGGTCATGAAATACGAGGGCGGCATGTGGAGGATCGCCGCCATCGGCCAGTTGCAGGGGAGCCTGGGAGGGGGGACCAACTACAAGGTCCCGGCGAGCTTCGAGTCGGACCTGGCGAGAGAGGTCGCCGAGCTGCAGCCATTCCTCACCAAGGTAGCCGAGGGGAGGCTGGATTACATGGCGGTCTTTTCCGCTTCTCGCCCCTCGGAGAACGAGGCGGTCCTGAACGGGGAAGTGGCCGGGGTGGGCGGCAGGGTGGTCCCGGCCGAGATGCGCCTGCGGTGCGATTACGGCATATGGCATCTCACCTACGTGACCAACCCCCCTTGATGGCAGAGGTTCGCTAGAGGGACATATGAGGATTACCGGATGGTGGGCGCAGAGATGCCGCAGGTAGCAGATCCCAGGAAAGGAAAGAACCACCGTATCCCTCTCGCCTTGCTCCTGACGGTTGCGATGCTGGCATTCCCCACAGCCCCGCTCCTGCCCCCCGCGGGTCGCGCGCTTGCCGCCGCGACGGCGGAGGCGGCGAGAGACTCGGAACTCCCCCACGACCCCCTGGGAAGGTTGCCTTCCACCCCGGAAGAAGCCCACGCACGTCTCCGGGGCCGTGGTTTCGACTGGCCTGGGGTGGATGGCGGGGAGGGCGCTTTGCGGACGTACGGCGGCATGGCCGCAAGCGACAATGGCGGTGCCGCCAATGACGCAGGTGACGCCAGCGACGGCGAAGATGCCTTCCACGCGGCGAGCGTGCAGTCCGGGATCTTCGTCTCCCTCCCCTTCGAGACGGTGGAGGGAAAGATAACGCACGCGGGCGGCGGCGTGAGGGTGGAGCGCATCCGCGGCTCCGACACCCGGACCATAGACGACACCGCCAACGCGCAGGGATGGTTCTCGGTCGATTTCACCTCCATAGGCCAGGACATCCAGTCCGGGGACACGGTCAGGGTCACGGACCTCTCGGATTCGCAGACCGCGACGGTGGACTGCACCCTCACCGCGACCGTGAACGTCTCGGCGGAAACCGTTTCCGGAAGCGCCGCTTCAGGCAACCGGGTGGACGTGTACCTGAAGACGCCCTCCACCTATTACGGGGACATGCCGCCGGGCGCGGCGCATCGCCAGGTCTCGGCGGGCGGCGGCGTCTACAGCGCCGCCTTCGCAGGCACCAACATCCGCGACGGAGATGCCGCCTACGTCTACTCCACCGACGCCTCCGGCCATGTGGTGATGGAAATCGCCAGGACCGGAAGCACCCTGGTGGTCTATCCCCAGTACGACGAGGTGATGGGGTTCCACCAGCCCGGCGTCTCGGTCACGGTGGCGGTGGGCAGCGATTCGCGCACGGTGGGCAGCAGTGCAGCAGGGTTTTTCGACGCCGTTTTCACCACACATGACATCGTTCCCACGGATGTGGTCTCCGCGAACCTGGGCGGCGCGCACAGCATCACCGTTGCGGATGTTTCCGCCACCGCGGACCCCCTCACCGACCTTGTGCAGGGTAACGCGCCACCCAACCGCCCCATCCGCATAACCCTTAACACCTACCGGCAGCCTCTCATGGTGGAGACCGCCAGCGGCCCGGACGGCTCCTTCTCCTATGATTTCACTGGGAAATACACCGTCTCGGGCATCGAGGTGTTCAACGTGGCCTGGTACGACGACGACGGTGACTGCGTGGTCTACGAGTTCCAGACCTACAGCTGGTTCCTGCCCGAGGGTTACACGGGGCGCGGCTTCGACGAGTGGGTGCTGATCATGAACCCTAGCCAGGATGCAGCCTGGGTGAGGGTGCTTTTCCAGACCCTGGTAGGGCAGGTGGAGGGCCCCCTAATCCACGCCATGCCGCTGACCCGCGTCACGGTGCACGTGAACGACTGGGTCCCCGGCCACCACGTCGCGACCATGGTCACCGCCATCGACAGCGGGGAGATCATGGCCGAGCGCGCCATGTACATCAACGCCCCCTCGGAGGGGAGGTGGGGCTCCCACGACTCCATCGGCATCGTCACCCCCAGCCCGACCTGGTACCTTCCGGAAGGGGCCACCTATCCCGGCTTCGACGAGTGGGTGGTATTGCAGAACCCCAACGACGCGCAGGTGCTGGTGAAGGTGCAGTTCCTCGCGAAAGGCGGCGTGGCCAAGGAGCTGTACGTGAGCATCGAGAAGCGCAGCCGCTTCACCATCCACGCCAACGACCACGTCCCCAACGCGGAGTTCGCCACCCGCGTGGAGTGCCTCACGTCCGTGGGCGGGGAACCCCTGCCAGTCTTCTGCGAGCGCCCCATGTACATAAGCACCAGGGACGGCAGGCGGGGTGCCACCTGCTCTATCGGCTCGTCCACGCCGGCTCCGGAGTGGTACCTCCCCGAGGGCACCACGCGGCCCGGCTTCGACGAGTGGGTGACGGTGATGAACCCCAACAGCGTGGGCATCAACGTGCGGGCGGCCTTCCACACTCCCGCGGGAGTGGCGGGGAGCGTCACTTTCTACATGGTTCCCCATTCCAGGGGGACCGTCCACGTCAACGACCACGTCCCCAACCAGGACGTAGCGACGATGGTGACGTGCCTGGAAGGGTATGGCATTCTGGCAGAACGGCCCATGTACATAAACACCAGGGACGGCAAACGGGGCGCCCACGACTCCATAGGCGCCTTTGCCACCGCCGCCCGCTGGTACCTCCCCGAGGGCACCACCCGCCCCGGGTTCGACGAGTGGGTGGTGGTGCAGAACCCCAATGACGCGCCCGCCCAGGTGAGGGTCACCCTCCTGGGCCCGCGGGGGCCGGTGGCCCAGGCGACCTTCACCATGGGCCCTCGCAGCAGGGCGAGCGTGCACGCGAACGAGATGGTGGCGAACACGGACGTGTCCGCCCTGGTGGAGTCGGTGGGGGCAGTGCCGGTGGGGATACTGGCCGAGCGCGCCATGTACATGTGGGCGGCGGACAAGCAGGGCGCGCACTGTTCCATCGGCATCTCCCCCCTCTAGAGACATCACCCGGTGCAAGGCGTTGCGCGGCCGGGCCGCCGGGTAAAATTCTCGCTCGCAGGATCGCTGCGACCGACCCGATCGTTCCCGGCCTTGGTCGGGCGCATAACCGCATGGAAGGGAACCGCCCGGTATGGCTGGTCCGGTATGGACATCAGGCGGGGCGTCGGCCGCGCATGAGGTGATGAGGGATGTGCAGGAGGCCGCGCAGGCGCTCTGGCGGAGTATCGGCGAGGAGGAAGAAGATGAGGTTGGGGAGGGAGAAGGAACGCGCGCGGTGGGAGGGAAGGTGGCCGAGCGGGAGGGTGCGCAGGAAGCGCCGCATGAGTGGATAGGAGGGAAGGACGGACGCGGGGGCGTGGTCGGGGACGCGGCGCGCGCTGTCGAGCTCCCGCAGGTACCATAGGCCCGGCCCCACGTAACTCGCGACCATCCAGTCACGGCAGCAGCGGACGAGCTCTTCCCAGCTCGGCTGTGATTTCCCAATGATTTCCAGGACATCGCGGAACTTGACGAGGCGCGCGAAGCGGTGGTTCACCGCCAGGTCGAGCAGGGTGGTGGCCACGAGGTGCTCCGGCCGCAGGGCCCAGACGGGCAAACCGTCAAGGGTTTCGGGGAATGCGTCCCTCCAGAGGTCCGCAGCTCGGAAGCGCGTGCGCCTTTCGTACTCAGCCGGCCAGTGCATTCCCACGTGCACGTCCAGCTCCACCACGGTCTCGCCGTCCTCCAGGGCGAGGAAATAGACGGTGTGGGCGGGAGCGGGGACGAAGGACGGCCTTTCCGGCCGGGGGCGGAAACCCATGGACGAGAGGGCGCGGTCGAGGTCCCCCAGGGCCTCCTCCTCCACCAGGATGTCGAGGTCCCGGAAACCCCGCGCGCTCTTGCGCTCGTAGTAGCGCGCGGAGAGGTAATAACCCTTGAGGGGGACGACGCGCAGGCCAGCGCAGGCCAGGGCGGACAGGGTCTTCGCGGCGACGTGATGTATGAGGGTGGCGCGCACCGTCTCGCGCGCATGCGCGGACCTCCATGCCTCCATGACGGGTCGCGGGAGGGAGAGGTCCACTCCGAGTGACGCGCAGTCCTCGCATACCAGGTGCAAAAGCGGCTCGAGTTCATGGTAGGAGGCGTTCTCTTCCAGCGCCTCCACCTCCACCCGGGATATACCGCGGCTTATCTCATGCAGGCTTCCGGCATCGTCCTCGTTCCCGAAGCGGTAGGCGAGCGCCGCGAGCAGAAAGACGTCGCCCGCGCCGCCGCGCGGAGCGGCTGAACGGCGCGTTCCTCGGGGCGCGGCGGCCCCGTTCCCGGTCATCCAGGCTGGGGACCCCGCCATCGCAAACCCCCCCTCTCCTCTTCCCGGGATGAGCGCCCGGTCCATGGCGTTATGGTCGGAAAGGAAGAAAACGGGCCGCAAACCTTCCTGTCCTGCCCCCTCTCCCCGTCTGCGCATGAGTGCCCCCGCGGGCCGGGCCCTCTTGCCGTTCGCCCCCCGGGCCTTTCCTCCGGGCCGGTCGCCGCCCGTTCCGCGTTGTCGCCGCGCCGGTGCCGGACGCGGAATCGCGCTCCCCCTTCCTCCTCACCCGGCTCCCGTTCCGGGTTCTCACTTCCCCCGCGCTTTCCCGAGGCGGGAGCTCCCGTTCCGGGACTCTCGGTGCCGTCCCTCCGCGCCGCGGTCCTCCCTTCCGGGGTCCGGGATAAGGGGGATTTCAGGCGCTTCCTGTATTCTACTTTCCTACATTCTACAGGTTGCCCGCTCCCACATGTAACACCGCCTCGCGTTCACCGCACGCCGCGCGGCTGTGCGCGATCAACGCGACTACCGCACGCCGCGCGGCGTTGCGACGGCGCAAGGCGGACCTGCCGTGACTTGCTATATACTGTTGCCATGGAGAGAGGACACCGTTTCATGCATCCCTGGAAGATAAAGGCAGTAAGGCTGGCGGAGGAGCTCAGGCTGAGCGCGCTCGCTGCCGCGGCTTTGCCGCGGGCGGTCCTTTTCCCGGGGAGGGAGCTGAAGAGGCTGCAATGGCTACCGGTAAGGGCAGGGAAGGGGAGGGGCGCGGGCGAGGAGACGGTGCTGCGCTGCGCAGGCAGGTGGTTCGCCCTCCTCGACCGCATGCGGCTGCGCACCTCCTGCCTGACCCGTTCACTGGTGCTCGCGCGCCTGCTGCGCCGCGAGGGGCACGACGCACGCCTGGTCTTCGGCGTGCGCAGCGACAACGGCCGCAGGGAGGGACACTGCTGGGTCTCCGTCCGGGGCAGGGAGGTCGCCGGGAAGGTCCCTGGCTTCGAGGAGCTGCATTATGACGAGCGAAGGTGAGCGCCCGGGCGCTGCGCCGGGACCCCGCGCGAGGCTGCGGCGCGTGGAAGGCATCGCCTGGCGCGTCATAGAAGGAGAGGCGGTGCTGGTCAACGTGCGCAGGGACGAGGTCCTCCACCTCAATCCCACCGCATCCTTTCTCTGGTCGGGACTGGACGGCGGCAAGACGCTCGCCGTGATCGCCGCGGAGATGGCCGGGGAGTTCGAGGTCACGGAGGAGGAGGCCCTCGCCGATATCCTGGAGTTCGCCGGACTTCTCCTGCAGCAAGGGGTGGCCGAACTTGTCGACCTGGGAGAATAGCTATCTACTGGCAGGATATTCCATAAGAATCCGCTCCACGGCCGGTGACCCCACCGCCTTCCTCCCCGAGACCATGCCGCTCTTCCTCCTTCCCGAGGGGACCGGGATGCCCGACGACCTCGTGCTGCGCCTCGTGAAGGACGAGAGGGCGGAGGGAGACCCCCTGAAGCGCTTCTTCCCGCCCTCCTTCCGCCTGCGTCGTGGCGCGGAAGGGATGCGGTTCGAGCGGGTCGACGGCCACGGGGGACCCCTGGGGGGCATAGAGCACGACATGCACCGCGCCTTCCTGGGCCTCCCGGACCTGGCGCGCGGCTGGCGCCTGCCCGAGGAGGAGGAGGCGGTGCGCGAGACGCTGCAGGTCTTCCTCAAGGGCTGCCTACAGTGGCTCCTTCTGCGGGACGGCGGCACGCTGCTGCACGCCGCCGGGGTGGCACTGCGGGGAAGCGGCCTCGCCTTCGCCGGCCACACCCGTGCGGGCAAGACCACCCTGGCGAGGAACTTCCCCCCCGAGGTGGTGCTGGGCGACGACCTGGTGGCGCTGCGGCGCGAGGGGCGGGGATTCACGCTCTACGGCACGCCGTGGCCGGGACGCGAGGGGGGGAAGGTGGCCTACGGGGGCGTGCCGCTGGCGGCTATCCTGAGCCTGCATCCCGAGCTCCCGCCCGGGCTCCATGCCGTCACTCCCGCCGAGGCGGCGGCCGAGCTCATGGCCAATGCGCCCCGCACCGGGGATCCCCTCGAGGAGAGCAAGCTTCTGGAAATTCTTTCAAGTTTGACCACCGGCATTTCGATATTTAGGTTGAGCGTGAGGCTGGGAGAGGACGTGATGCGATATCTCGAGGATCTCCTCGCTCCCTGAAGACGTTTCCCGCGGACCGAGGGTGTGCGATAAAGGCGCGTCGGCGGGGAAGGGCGTCGGCCGGAAGGCCGGACCCGTGCTGCCGCACGTGGGACCGACGGGACGGCGCCAGGGGCAGGGCGCCAGGGGCAGGGCCCCCCGGGGCGGAGCCTGAAGGAGGGACGGCAGCAGGGAAGGTGAGCAGCGGACGGGAAAGCATGGGGCGGTAAGAGTAAAGGGACGGGAAAGCAGCGGACGGGAGGCGATGAAAGGTTTGGAAACCCTGGGCGACATGGACGCCGAGTTTATCGACAGGATCTTCCGGGCGCACGTGCCCTACTCGGGGAGCCTGGAGCTCACCCACCGCTGCAACCTCGCCTGCCGCCACTGCTACCAGTTCCCAGCGCGCGACGGCGAGCTTGACGGCGGCGCCTGGAAGGACATCCTGCGTCAGCTCGCGCAATGCGGCTGCCTCTTCCTCTCCTTCACGGGAGGGGAGCCCCTGCTGCGGGACGACCTCCTCGCGCTGGTGGCGCATGCGGCCGAGCTGGACTTCGTCGTCACCCTCCAGACCAACGCCACCCTCATGACGAGGGAGCACGTGCGCTTCCTGGCGGATATCCCCAATTTTCGCGCCGACGTGAGCCTGTACGGCGACAATCCCGCGACCCACGACGCCTTCACGGGGGTCGGCGGCTCCTTCGCTTCCACCAGGAGGGCGCTGGAGATGATGCTGGAGGAGGGTATCCCCGTCCTGCTCAAGGTGACCGTCGGCGACTTCAACTTCCACGAGCTCGAGGGTATCGCCGCCCTCGCCGACGCCATGGGCGTCAAGGCGGTCTTCTCGGCCCTCATCTTTCCCCGCAACGACCGCGATACCGCCCCCGCGGCTCTGCGCCTGGACGACTCCCGCCTGGAGGACTTCTTCCGCTTCGAAACCGCGTACATGCTCGACAGGCTGGGGGAGATGCTGGGCACGGAGAGGGAAGCGCTCACCTACGAGGACCTCGCCGCTTACGCGTCCCGCTGCGTGCTCAACCCCGACGAGGCCAGCGGCGGCAGGCGCAGGTACTGCGGGGGCGCGAGCACCGTGTTCGCCGTGAACCCCTACGGTGATGTATATCCTTGTGTCGCTTTCCCCCTTGTGGTAGGTAATCTGCGGGAGGATGATTTCACCTCCCTGTGGAAGAATTCCCCGTTACTTGACAAGTTGCGCGGGGGCGAGGGGATGTTGCCGCCGCCCTGCGGGGGATGTAAACTGCTCCAGGTCTGCTCGCCCTGCATGGCCCTCCACTACCTGGAGGAATGGGAGGGTTCCCACGTGGAAGGCGAGAGATGCCGGCATACGCGGGCACTCATGAGAGCGATAGAGGCATTGCGAAGTGGATGAGCGAACAAAAGCGAGGAAAGAGTACGAAAAACCGCGCATGTCGGTGATGCGCATCAACCGCTTCTTCTTCGGAGGTTGCCAGAACTCCTGGCCCAACTGCTACACCTTCTACATGTTCATTCCCGGCGCGGCTCGCTGCCGTTGAAGCGCGGCGCGGTAGAACCATACAGAAAGCCGGGAAACATACGTTAAGCAGGTAAAATACCGCCTTTCCGTTCGCCGTCCGTGTGTTCCGTTCACGCCCCGGATGCTGCCGTTTCCCAGATTTTTCGCGACTGGAGAAAAAAACCGTCCGTTAATAGAAGCGAGGAGACAAAAACAGCCCGCAAAAGTCCGGTAAGAGAGGAGCAAGAGAAGAAGAAGGACCTGGGACGGGTGAGGAAGATGAAGGGTTACGGGAAGCACCTGGTGGCGAGCGTGACGGTCGTCGCCCTTTTCGCTTTCTGCGCCCTGGCGATGGGGTTCGCGGGGGCTCCCGTGCAGGAAGTGCAGGGAAAGAGCTACGGGGATGCTCCGGGTGCGAAGGGCGTTACAGAGGCGCCCCTTCCGGACAAGGTGACCCTGGCGGGTAGGAATGTGGAGGTCGCGGAAGCCGATGTCGCCGTGGCACCGGCACCGGCGGCGGACGCCGCGTTGACCGCGGCCGCGCGGACGAGGGACACGGCCTCCGCCGTGAAGGGCGAGACGCATGAGGCGCCGCAGGTCGAGGTCGCCGCGCCCGCCGTGCCCGATGCGCCCAGCGTCCAGGTCAACCCGCCCACCGGGCTGACCGCGGCATTCATGCCGAAAACCCCGCCCTACGTCCTGCTGGAGTGGAATGCGAACAACCCGAAGAAGGGCCTCAAGGGGTTCATGGTCTACCGCTCGGTGGTGGGGGAGGATGGAGAGGAGCAGATCTTTGTCCCCGTCGGGGAGACCAAGAAGGATACCTACAACGATAGCCGCATCGAGCCGGGCCTCACCTACCGCTACCGCGTGACGGCGCTCTCCAAGGGCGGCGAGGAGAGCGAGCCCACGGAGCCGGTGGAGGTCGCGACCTACAAGGACGTGCCGCCCATGGCTCCCGAGGGAGTGCTGGCGGGCACCATGGAAACGGGAGTGGGGATCGACTGGTCGCCCAACACAGAGCCCTACCTCCTCGGGTACAACGTTTACAGGCGTAACGCCCTGGGCGGCTACGACAGGCTGACCAGAACCCCCATCACCGCCAATAACTACTACGACAGGACGGGAGTGGCGGGAAGCGTCTACGCGGTGGCCGCGGTCAACGGGTACGGCACCGAGTCGCCGTACGCCGAGGTGACCGCACAGGGGGTGGCGCCGGTGCGCTACGATGACGGCGACCCCAACTCCACCGTCGAGGGGCTCTGGGTTTACGAAGGCCATCCCAGCGCCTCCGGCGGCAAGATAAAGGTGGCGGGTAGCAAGGGTGACAGGTTGCACTTCTCCTTCACCGGACGACAGGTGAAGATGATATCCGCGAAGTACTGGACGTGCGGGGCTGCCAACGTCTACGTCGACGGGAAGCTCGTGGGCACGGTGAACCTCTACAACTACGACCTGGTTTTCGGGAACGTGGTGCTGAACGTGCCCGGCCTGCCGTACGGAAGGCACGTGCTCACGGTGGAGCTGCTCGGCAGCGGCAACCCGGAGGGGAGCTTCAACTTCGTGAACGTGGACGCCTTCGATGTCTGGTAAGGTTTTTCAGGCGGATGGGCCGCGGAGTCCCGGCCCTTGAAAAGGAAGTTTGAGGCAACGGGGAGGCAAAGAAAGGAGCGGCAAAAGGAGCTTACAAAGGGAGGCAAAAACGTTGCCGACAATGGGCCGCCCGTCAGGGCGGCCCAGCCATTGAAAGAACGATGCGGCGCCGGGCGGGGACAGGCGGGACATGACCGGGCGCGTGTCCCGGGCAGGACGGAGCCGGTATAATGCAGGCAGGAACGCCTGTGGAGGTCAGGAACGCCCGTGGAGGTGCGGATGCCGTCGCGGGCCCCCCGCGCGGCGCGGGAGGCACACGAGAAGGGGACGCGTGGCGCGCCGTGGGCAGGAACGGTGCGACGTGCCGGCTCCCGTGTCCCGGAAGCAGGGGCATGGCGGCCGGGAGCGAGGTGACCCGGAGGGACGCGTTCCGTTTGGGAAGGAGGCTCACGAGGACGTGAGGCGGTTCACGGGAAGGCGCAATCCCGCTCGTGGAGCGGGTTCCTTGGGTTCCGCGGGCTCCGCGGGTTCCGCGAGGAGATGGGCAGTGACCGTGTCCGTTCTCCTCGGTCTGCTCCTCCTGGCCTCCTTCGCCTTCTACCTGGCACGGGTGAGCGGCGTGGACGGCGGCCTTGAGGAGAGCGACGGTGGGGAGGGATTCACCTCATGGGCGAACCCCGACCTTCCGCGGCCGACGAACGTGAAGGTGGTGGCGGAGAGGGGGACCACCATCACCTGGGAAGGCCTGGACGACATACGCGTAATCGGCTACAACATCTACCGCTACAAGGGCGCCGGCGACACCGGCTCCAGGATAAACGCCGCCATCGTATCGGACACCGTGTACCACGATGACGAGGGCACCATGTTCGACAGCTACGTCGTGGTCCCCGTGGACACCATGGGCAGGGAAGGAGGGGCGTCCGCGCCCGTGGCGGCCACCGAGAAGCCGCGGTCCATAGCGACCCTCGACCCCGTGCGGGAGCCGGAAAAGCTCACCGACCACACCTTCGAGGGCGGTTCGCAGGGGGAGGAGGAGCAATTACCACGGCAATCCCCGCAGTTGCTGGACTGCACCGCCCCCGGCATGGTCTATTCCGGGGACTGGTACCTGGAGCATTATGACGAGGTGTTCGGGGGCACCCTCATGGTGACGCCCTACGCGGGCGACTACTTCACCTACACCTTCGCGGGAGACGGCGTGACCGTCATCTCCGCCCGCCACTGGAACTACGGCATCATGGAGGTCTACCTGGACGGGGAACTGCGCGCCCAGGTCGATCTCTACTCGGATACCGTGCAAACGGGCCAGAGGGTCTTCACCGCCTCCGGCCTGGGCCCGGGCGCTCACACCATCAAGCTGGTCTGCACCGGCCGCAGCAATCCCTCCGCCTACTTCACCTTCATCGACCTGGAGGCCCTGGAGGTAGAGTAGGCTACGGACAGGTGCCGCAACGGCCGGGCGGCGCGGCCGGTCTTCCGTCGGCCCGCAAACCGTGGAGATGGGAGAGGTGCCGGAGCAAGTCGTTTCCCTCCCCGTGAAAAACGAGCCTTAGATTTCACGGAAGCCGCCATGGGACCGTGGCCGGGGATCAGCCGTGCGTGGCCGGGGATGATCCGTGCGTGGACGCTGACGGCAGCAAGTCCATTGCCCGGGGGAAGAGGTCACGGCATGGGCGCCGTTATTTCGGCGGGTTGTAATAGTAATAGTGGTAGTACCCGTAGCGGGTGGCGGGGGCGATGTTGTTGATGACCAGGCCCAGGATACGCGCCTCCACGCGGCGCAGCAGCTCCGTGGCGCGGCGGGCGCTGTCGCGGGTGGAGCTGCCGTAGCGCGCCACCAGGATCACCCCGTCCACCACGGAAGCCAGGGTCATGGCGTCCGAGGCCACCAGGGCGGGAGGGGAGTCCACCAGCAGGAAGTCCGCGACCTCCCTCAGGCCGGCGAAGACCGCCTTCAGGGCCTCGGAGGCCACCAGCTCCCCGGGGTTGGGCGGCTTGATCCCCGCGGGGAGGACCATGAGGTTGCGGTTTCCGGTCTCCTGCACCGCCTCCGCCAGGGGCATGCCGCCGGCGAGCACGTTGCTCAGGCCGCGCTCCCCGTTTACCTGGAAATACTTGTCAAGCACGGGCTTCCTCAGGTCGGCCTCCACCAGGATGACCCGCTTCCCCAGCTCCGCCAGCGCCGCCCCCAGGTTAACCATCACCGTGGACTTGCCCTCCTCCGGCTCGGCCGAGGTGAAGAGGATGACGTGGCACTTCCCCTGCAGGCCGAGGAACTGCAGGTTGGTGCGCAGGGTGCGGTACCCCTCCACCGCGGGGTGGCGGGGGCGTTCGCTGTAGATGATGTGGTGCGCGGGGAGCTCCTCGGCTGGGATGAAGGGTATCTCGCCTATGATGGGCACCCCGTAGTGCTGCTCGAAGTCCTCCCGGGTGTGCAGGGTGTCGTCGAGGTACTCCACCAGGAAGGCCAGGCCCACCCCCAGGATGAGGCCCAGGAAGAGGGCGAGGATGCCGTTACGCAGCGGGCGGGGGCCGGTCCTGGTGCCCGCGCGGGCTGGCTGGATTATCTCCAGCCCCCGCTGCTCCAGCGACTCGGCGATGCGCAGGGTCATGTACTTCTCGTAGAGGGAGGCCCACAGGCTCACCACGCGCTGCGCCTCCGCCTGGAGCTCGGCGGGCATGTTCCCCGCCGTGTACTGCTTGGCCCTCTCCGCCACCTCGCGGATCTGTTCCTCCACCTCGTTGATGCGGTTCCAGACCTCCTTGCGCGCCTCGCTGATCTGGCGGATGGCGGCGAGCTGGCGGCTGGCGATGTATTCCTCGGCGTAGGCCTGGGCGACGTCCCGCGCCAGCAGGGGGCTGCCGGTGTGCACGAGGATGTCGAAGATGTTGGTGCGCTGCACCTGCTCCACGCTGACCATGGATGCCAGTTCCTGGAAGGAAGGCACCTCCTCCGGGATGTACGCCTCCTCGCCGGCCTCCCGCTCGCGGGCGCGCTGCTCGTAGAGGAGCTTCAGGTGGGATTCCACCGCCTGGGCCATGGTCTCCGTCTTGATGATCTCCGTCTGCGTCTGTATGTAGCGGTCGGGGTCGAAGAGGGCGGAGGTGAAGAAACTCCCGAGCACCGACTCGCTCGCCGAGCTCACCTCGCTCAGGATGCGCACCCGCGACTCGTACACCGGGGACTGCAGGAAGGTGAGGATGAGGGTCACGGCCACGATGACCGCCACCGCACCCAGGATTATCCACCTGCGGTTGACGAGTACGTTCAGGTAGTCCCTGAGCTCCATGCCTTCACCACCCGGCGCGCGTTGCGCCCTCGCATGCCTTCCGGACACCGGCGCGCCTTCGCATCCATGCCTCCTCGCGTATCGCCCTGGCTGGCGCTCGCGGCTCCTTCCGTGGTCTTTTAAGCGGTCGTTTCTATGGTAAATGTTTTACCTTGCGCGCACAACGAAACGCGCGAGGAGGCCGCCGCGTGCCGGCCGCGTGCCCGCTTCATATCCGCCGCGTGCCCGCTTCGTGCCGGCCACGTGCCCGGCCGCTCCTACTCCCCGCGCACCCCGATGCTCACGTGCCCGCCGTCACGGTTCCTCCAGTACATCACCCGCTCGCATATCACCGGCAGCGAGGAGAGCACGGAAGTGGAGATATCGCTGGACGGCACCACGTCGTTCGCCTTCAGGGTGAAGCGCGACCTGGCCGCCACCGGCACGGAGAGGAAGACGGTCTCGCCCTTGGGTTTCATGAAGGTGAAGGAGACAACCGCCCCGGCGGCGTTGGGGTTCTGCACCATGATGTACTCCTCGAACCCCCAGGCGGTTGTTCCCTCCGCCAGGTACCAGCGGGTGGAGGGCATGGGGGTGCCGATGGTGTCGTGGCCTCCCCGCGAGGTGGCCCCGCTCCAGTACATGGGCCGCTCGCAGATGATGGGGACGTTGGAGGAGAGGTGGGCGGAGAGGTCGCTGTTCCCCAGGCCCGGCAGCGAGTCAACGCCGATGGTCTGGCGCGCATTCCCGGGCACCACCAGGCCGAAGGGCCTTACCGTCCCGTCGGGGAGCATGAACTCCACGTTGACCACCGCCGGCTGGGGATTCGGGTTCTGCACCGTGATGTACTCCTCGAACCCCCAGGCGGTGGTCCCCTCCGCCAGGTACCAGTCCCGGCTTGCGGAGGGAGTCCCGATGGTCACGTGTCCCAGGTCCCGTCCGTAGCGGTACATGGCGCGCTCGCAGATCACCGGCGCCTTCGCCTCCACCCTGGTGGAGACGTCGCTCTCCTGCACCAGGGCGTTGACGGAGACCGTCTGGCGCGCGTACCCGGCGACGGGCAGGGTGACGGTCTGGGTGATGCCCCCCGGCTTCATGAAGGTGATGATAACGTCGGTCGCGGTGGGGTTGGGGTTCTGGATGGAGAGCCAGGTCTCGAACCCCCAGGCGGTGGTCCCCTCCGCCAGGAACCAGGTGGGAGAGGGGGCGGCGACGCCGATGGTGTCGTGTCCCCCGGCGCGGTTGTTCCAGTACATGGCGCGCTCGCATATCACCGGCGCCGTGGCCTCCACCCTGGTGGAGACGTCGCTCTCCGGCACCAGGGCGTTGACGTTGATGGTGAAGCGTGAGTTGCCGTCGACGGGCACGGAGAGGGATTGCGTGGCGCCCCCCGGCTTCATGAAGGTGACGTTCGCGGTTACCTGGAAGGGATTGGGATTCTGGACGAGCACCCAGGTCTCGAACCCCCAGGCGGTGGTGCCCTCCGCCAGGTACCATATCCTGGAAAGTGGCGGTACGGTGTTGTTGACGCTCACCGTGCGCGAGTCGGAGGCGTTGTTGCCGTTTACGTCGTAGGCGCGCGCCTCCAGGGAGTAACCCGGGGCGTCGGTGTCCTGCCGCGTGTCCCAGTCCCACCGGTAGGGCGCCGTCGTGTCCTCGGCGCGCTTCACCCCGTTCACCCAGAACTCCACGCGGTCGATGCCGTGGTGGTCGTAGGCGCTCACCTCAACCCCCACCGTTCCGGCCAGGACGGAGCCGTCCGCGACGTTGGTGATGGCGCAGGTGGGGGGGACGATGTCGTACCCGAGGAAGACGAAGTGCTCGCCGCAGGCCGGGCGGGCGTTGCCCGGACCGTCGCCCATGGATGCGCTCACCACCAGGTCCTCGTGGCCCGTGGCGTCGCCGTCCAGGTTGGCGGAGGCGAGGCAGGCCCCGAAGACGTCCCCGGTCTCCGCCCCGTAGATGATCATCCCCGCCCCGCCGGCCAGGTCCACCTGGGAAGGCCACGGGGAAACCCCGTTGACCAGCCAGGCCGCCCCGCAACTCTGCCTGCCCGTCCCCTTGCCGAAGCCGGTGCTGCCCACCGCAATGTCCCGCACCGGGTCCGCGTTGAAGTACAGGGCGTCCACGCTGTAGCCCGCGCCGGCGTTGTAGTCCGGCCCGTAGATGGTGATGTCCGCCGGGGTGGAGGCGAGGTCCACCACGTGGGTGAGGTCGCCGCCGTAGACGACCACCACCTCCCCGCAGCCGCCGCGGCTCTCCCCCGGGCCGTCCGCCCACATGACGCCGAAAAGCAGGTCGTCGAAGCGGTCGTCGTTTATCTTCTTCAGGGGCTGGCACATGGAGGTGGGGAGGCCGTCCATGGGGCTCGCCCCGTAGATGGTGCAGTCGCTGTTGGAGGCGAGGTCGATGAAGTAGGGGTAGGCGCCCTTGTTGCGGCCGTAGACGACGTAGGCTTCCCCGCAACCGTCGCGGGCGTCGTCGGGCCCGTCCGCGTCGAAGGCCCCGATGACCATGTCCAGCTTGGTGTCGCCGTTGAGATCGCCCAGGCTCACCGGGTAGCCGGCCGAGTCCAGGGGTGTTATGCCGTTGATGACCTTGTTGGGCTTGATGGGGTTGTTGTAATCCCAGGCGGGCCAGGTGTCACGGCCCCACACGATGTAGGCGCGGCCGGTGGCCGCTTCCCCGCAGGTCCAGGCGCGGTTCGCGTCGACGGCGTCCACCGCGTTCTGGTCCTGCGAGAAGAGGACAAGCTCCTGTGACCAGTTCGCCCCGCCGTCTATGGTCTTGAGGATGGTGCCGCCCTCTCCCACGGCCCAGGCGGCGGTGGCGCTACCGGCGGCCACCCCGCGCAGGTCGGTGGTGGTGCCGCCGGACTGTGCGGACCAGCCGCTCCCGTCATACTTGAGGATGGTCCCCCCGTCGCCCACCGCCCACACGCACGAGGCGGACGCCGCGCTCACCGCGCGCAGGTCATGCGCGGTGGGGCTGGGGTCCACCGGGGACCACGAGCTCCCGTCGTAATGGAGGATGGTCCCCCCGTCGCCCACCGCCCACACGTCGCTCGCGCTGACGGCGGCGATGCCGTGCAGGTCGGCGGTGGTGCCGCTGGACTGGGCGGACCAAGAGCTCCCGTCGTGATGGAGGATGGTCCCCCCGTCGCCCACCGCCCACACGTCGCTCGCGCTCACCGCGGCCGCGTCGCGCAGGTCGGCGGTGGTGCCGCTCGCCTGGGCCGTCCAGCCCTTGCTGTTGCTGTAGTTCCCGTTGAAGATGATGGTGCCGCCTTCCCCAACCGCCCAGGCGTGGGAGGTGTCGTAGGCGGCCACCCCGTGGAGATCCACCTTGAACTGGTGGAAGAGGGTGTCCGCCTGCCAGGAATTGCCATCGTAGCGGTAGATGGTGTCGTATGCGCTGATGTACTTGCCCACCGCCCAGCCGTGGGTGGCGTCGATCATGGAGAGGTCGTGGATGAAATCCTGGTTGGCCCGCCCCTGCGCCGACCACCCCGCGCCGGATGCCGCGTCGTAGTGATGCATGCCGCCGTTTCCCAGGTGGGCGCCGAAGAGGGCGTCGTCGAAGCCGTCGCCGTCGATGTCCCCGGCGATGACGCTCATGCCGCACATCTCGCCGCCGTTGGCGCTCGAGAGGTAGAGGTCGGGGGGCTTGGCGTTGAAGTCCCAGGGGGATTCGTCCTCGAGGTCCGCGCGTCCGAAGACCACCGCCACCGCGCCCGCGAACAGGCCTCCCCCGGGGCTGTCCCAGATGGCCCCCATGAGGATGTCGTCGATGCCGTCGCCGTTGAGGTCGCCGCAGGCCACGGAGTTGCCCAGGAAGCTGCCGTAGTACCCGTTGATGACGACGTCGGCTTCCGTTCCCAGGTCCACCTCCGGGTCCAGGGTGGAGCGCCCGTAATAGACGTAGACCTTGCCCGTGTAAAAATATGGGAAGTCGTCGCCGCCCTGGTCGTGGCCGATGACGAGGTCAGGCAAACCGTCGTCGTTGACGTCGCCGGTGGCGGTGTCCGCGAACATGAGGACCTCGCCGGGATCGCCCCCGTAAATGTAGACGTCCTCGTCCCCGTCCGCGACGTCCTTCTGCACGGTTGCTCCCGGGGCGGGCAGGGTGGTAAGGATGATCAAGGCAAGGGCAAGGGACAGGACGAGCGGCACGCGGCATCTTGACGGCTTCCTTTTCGCCATGAGACGGCCTTTCGTCTCCTTTTCCCTTCCTTCCCCGAAAGAGCTCTTTTCCAATATTTTTAAGGTCGGTTCTCCCTGGCGTCAAATAAAACAGCGCAGAAAAGCTTTATCAAGGCGGTTCTTCCCGCCCGGCTCTTCAATTATATATCGGATGGCAACGGTCCCCACATAAGATAGCGTGTGTCAACTACCGACATTAAGACGGCCTCGCGTTCTCCACAAACGCCGCATCCCGGAGGCGCGTCCTACAAACGCCACGTCCTGGAGGCACGCTCTACAAACGCCACGTCCCGGAGGAGCGCCAGCGCCCCTTTCCCTGTCATTGCGAGGAGGCGCGCCAGCGCCCCTTTCCCTGTCATTGCGAGGAGGCGCGAAGCGCCGACGAAGCAATCTCGCCCGGAATAGGAATGAGGCACAGGTACCGGGAGGGAGAGCGACGTCCGCATGAGATCGCTTCGTCGCTCCGCTCCTCGCGATGACGTTTCCGGGGGGTTCCTCGCGATGCTTCCGTACTCCTGTCATTGCGAGGAGACGCGCCAGCGCCCCTTTCCCTGTCATTGCGAGGAGGCGCGCCAGCGCCCCTTTCCCTGTCATTGCGAGGAGGCGCGAAGCGCCGACGAAGCAATCTCGCCCGGAATAGGAATGAGGCACAGGTACCGGGAGGGAGAGCGACGTCCGCATGAGATCGCTTCGTCGCTCCGCTCCTCGCGATGACGTTTCCGGGGGGTTCCTCGCGATGCTTCCGTACTCCTGTCATTGCGAGGAGACGCGCCAGCGCCCCTTTCCCTGTCATTGCGAGGAGGCGCGAAGCGCCCCTTTCCCTGTCATTGCGAGGAGACGCGAAGCCGACGAAGCAATCTCGCCCGGAATAGGAATGAGGCACAGGTACCGGGAGGGAGAGCGACGTCCGCATGAGATCGCTTCGTCGCTCCGCTCCTCGCGATGACGTTAAAAGCCGCTCCTCGCGATGACAGGAATAACGCTAGCGATGACGTTTAAACGGGTGGGCCCTTTCCAAGAACGTCATTGCGAGCGGATACTCGGTAACGGGAGATCAAGGTGAGAAGTGTTAGCGGCGGTTCTTGCTCCTCCTGAATATCCCCGGGAAGGCACGCCGCCCCCTCGTGCCCTCTTCTCCCGAGTAATAGTGGTAGGGCGAATAATAGTGGTAACCGTAACCGTAGCGTCCGGCGATCTCCACGTTGTTGATGACCACGCCCAGGATGCGCGTGTCCACCTTGGAGAGCAGTTCAACGGTGTGACGGGCCCCCTCGCGGTTTGCGATACCGTGGCTGGCCACCAGCAGCACCCCGTCCATCATGGGCGCCATGGCGATGGCGTCGGAAACGGCCAGCACGGGCGGGGCGTCGACGATGACGTAGTCGTATTCCTCCCGCAGCCGCCGCAGCAGTTCCTGCATGGCCTGTGAGGAGACCAGCTCGGCGGGGTTGGGCGGCTTCACCCCGGACAGGAGGAAGAAGAGGTTGCCGTTCTCCGACCCTATCGTCGCCTCCTCCAGGCCCGCCGTGCCCATGAGTATATCGGTCAGCCCTTTCCGCGCGCTTTGCGCGAGCTCGCCCAGGTAGCCTTCCAGCACCGGCCGGCGCAGGTCCGCTTCCACCACCAGGACCCTCTTCCCCATCTCCGAGAGCGCCGCCGCGAGGTTCACGGCCACGGACGTCTTGCCCTCGTCCGGATTGGAAGAAGTTACCATGAGCAACCTGCGGTCCCCCTCCAGGTTGAGGAACTGGATATTGGTGCGCAGGTTGCGGAAGCCCTCCGCGGTGGCGCTGTCGGGGCGGGAGAAATAGACGATCTCCATGGCTTCCGCCCCCAGCCCTTCCGCCCGGGCTATCTCGCCGATGATGGTGGTGCCGTAATAGCGCTCGAAGTCCTCGCGCGTCTTCAACGTGACGTCGAGGTAATCCACGAGGAAGGCCAGGCCCACGCCGAGGATGAGGCCCAGGAAGAGGGCGAGCACGCCGTTGCGCGTGGTGCGCGGGCTCACCTTCTCGCCCGCCTCGGCGGGCTCGATGACCTCCAGCCCGCGTTGCTCCAGGGCCTCGGCGATGCGCAGGCTCATGTACTTCTCGTAGAGGGTGGCCCAGAGGTTGACCGCCTGGCTGGCCTCGGCCTCCAGCTCGGGCGGGATGTTCTCCTTGGTGTACTGCTTGACGCGCTGGGCGATGTCCTGGATCTGGGACTCCAGCTCGGTGATGCGGTTCCAGACCTCCTTGCGCGCCTCGCTTATCTGCTTGATGGAGGAGAGCTGGCGATCCAGGATGTATTCTTCCGCGTAGGCCTGGGCGATGTCCCGCGCCAGCAGGGGGTCGTGGTCGGTGACCGCGATCTGGAAGACGTTGGTGTTCTGGGAACGATCCACCTTCACCCTTTTCATGAGCTCCTCGGGAGCAGGTACCGAGGCGGGGATGAAGACGTCCTCGCCCTCCTCGCGCGCGTAGCGCGCCTCCTCGTAATCGTACTGCAGGCGGTCGTACACGGCCCTGGCCATGGTGCGCGTCTAGATGATCTCGGCCTGCGTCTGGATGAAGGTGTTGGGGTCCCCGAAGGCCAGGCTGTAGAGGGCGTCGGTCGCGGATTCCCCCGCCTTGTTGATGTCCGCGAGGATCATCACCCGCGACTCGTACAGGGGGTCCTGCAAGAGGGAAAGGACCAGCGCCGCCGCGATCACCAGCACCGTGACGCCGATGATCACCCACTTCCGCGCCAAGACGACGTTGATGTAATCCCTCAGCTCCATGGCTCCACCATTATATCCCAAGTGTCCCACCAGGTAGGGGACCCATCCCCACCAGGAAGGGAGCCAGGACTCGTGTCATGCCCGAGGCATTAACGAGGCCTGGCTCCCAGTGGTGCCTACGGCATATTACCCGGACATATCCGCGGCTCGACCCCCGGACCTGCCCGCCTTATTCCATCAGGCCGGGGACGGCGATGGAGGAGTGGCCTCCCGCCAGCCCCTGGTAGCGGAAGTACTCCGCGCGCTCCACCACCACCGGCACCCCGTTGGTCGAGGTCACCTTGGTGGCCACCTCGGCGTTGGAGAGCCCCGGCAGCGCGTCCAGCCACACGGACTCCCTCTTCCCCGCGCCCACGGGCAGGGTGACGGGGGCCGCCGTCCCGCCTCCCGCGAGCTGGAAGGAGAGGGTCACCACGGCGTCCGTGGTGCCCGGGTTCTGGATGACCACCCAGGTGTCGAAGTCGCCGCCGGTGTAGCCCTCCGCCAGGTACCAGGTGGTGGAGGGGTTGTCCGTCGCTATGGAGCAGTGGCCGCCGGCTATGCCCTTGTAGTTGAAGTACACGATGCGCTCCACCACTACCGGCACCCCGTTGGTCGAGGTCACCTTGGTGGCCACCTCGGCGTTGGAGAGCCCCGGCAGCGCGTCCAGCCACACGGACTCCCTCTTCCCCGCGCCCACGGGCAGGGTGACGGGGGCCGCCGTCCCACCGCCCTTGAGCTGGAAGGAGAGGGTCACCACGGCGTCCGTGGTGCCCGGGTTCTGGATGACCACCCAGGTGTCGAAATCGCCGCCGGTGTAACCCTCGGCTATGTACCACGTGGTGGAGGGGTTGTCCGTCGCTATGGAGCAGTGGCCGCCGGCTATGCCCTTGTAGCTGAAGTACACGGCGCGCTCGGCCACTACCGGCACCCCGTTGGTCGAGGTCACCTTGGTGGCCACCTCGGCGTTGGAGAGCCCCGGCAGCGCGTCCAGCCACACGGACTCCCTCTTCCCCGCGCCCACGGGCAGGGTGACGGGAGCCGCCGTCCCACCGCCCTTGAGCTGGAAGGAGAGGGTCACCACGGCGTCCGTGGTGCCCGGGTTCTGGATCACCACCCATGTGTCGAAATCGGTCCCCCTGGTATACCCCTCGGCCAGGTACCAGGTGGTGGAGGGGGTCAGGGTACCGATGGAGTTGTGGCCTCCCCTCTTTCCGCCATAGTTGAAGTACATGGCGCGCTCGGCCATTATCCAGTTGCCCGAGATCGAGGTCACCTTGGTGGACACCTCGGCGTTGGAGAGACCCGTGAGGGAATCCACCAGGACGGAGGCCCTCTTGCCGGCGCCCACGGTCATGGGCAGGGAGGGAGCCGTCCCGCCGCCCTTGAGCTGGAAGGTGAGGACCACGCTGGCGTCATCGGCCCCCGGGTTCTGGATCACCACCCAGGTGTCGAAACCTCCCCCGGTGTAGCCCTCGGCCAGGTACCAGGAGAAGGTCTGGAACTCGTAGACCACGGCGTCTTCCTCGTCGTCGTACCAGCAGACGTTGAAGACCTCGGTGCCCGTGGCCGTGAACCTGGACCCCAAATTGACGCTGAAGTTCCCCGAGGCGTCGCTGGTGGTCTCGTAGATGACGGGACCGGGGCCATAGCTGTAGGGGTCCATGGTGATCCTCAATTTCCGGTTGGCGGGTGCGGTCCCGCTCACGGTGTTGGTGGAGGGGTCGCACCTGGCGGTGACGTCCCGCACGGTGATGGAACGCGCTGTGCCCATGTTGCAGGACACGGTGTCGCCGTCCTTGATGTTATAGTCCGAGAACCAGGCCTCGAAGAAACCGTCACCCAGGGTGCCCACGGTGCGCGACTGCGCTCCGCCGTTGATGTTAACCGTGAGCGACGTCCCCGCAACGTGGTAGCCCAGCACGTCATCGAACTGTGGATAGACGACCAGGCCGGTCCCGGAGCCGTAGGCCACGTTCATCACCTTGTGTCCGTTGGCGTCGGTGGAGAAGATCAGCGCGGCGTCGCCTGCTTTCAAGTCGAGGCCCGAGATGTTGGCCGTGTAGTTACCGCTGCCGTCGGCCGTGGTCTGCACGTGGGCTGCCCCCGGAGGCACGTCGGCGTAGTAGGTGGATGGGGCGACGATATAGACGTCCACGGTGTTATTCGCAATCGTGCCGCCGGTCACCCTGTCGTGGGCGAAGTCCATGGTTCCGGTGAGGGTGCAGAAGATGGCGACGGTGTCGTTGTCTTTAAGGTCCGTGACGTACACCCTGTCGCCGCTTGCGATGTCACCGGCCGACATGTCGGCCTTGAACCAGCCCCCGTCGTCGCTCGCCACCGTCGTGGTCTGCTTTAGTCCCCAAGTGCTGTCGTACAGATCCACCTGCACGTTTTCGCCGGGATTGGAGATGAAACCCTCCACGGTGTCGTAGGGGATGGAAACCCGCACGGTATTGTTCACCACCGACGCGGCGGAGAAATCCCCGCCCCCCGTGGCCTCGGGCCAGGAGACGGACCTCTCCTCCAGCCTCCGGTGCGCCTCCTCCGGGGTCGAGGGAAGACGGTGCAGGGGGTCTTGCGTGATCTCCGCACCGGGCGTCTCCGCGCCGGGCGCGCCCGCCCCCGCTCCCTCTCCCCGCGCAGCGGCGATGAAGATGGAGAGCACCAGGAACGCGGCTATCAAGAGGGAGAGGCAGAGATGTATCAACAGGTTCCTTTTCGTCGTTCTCATCATCATGGTTCTCACCCCTGACGTCTTCCCGGCGTTATTTCACGCTCTCGATGTTGGTCAGGTGCCAGACGTTGTAGTCCTTGCGCAGGGTCATGCGCGTGTACTCCACGCGCCCCCCGATTCCCACCACGCGGCCGGTGAGGATGGTCAGGGTGTCGGTGGGCCGGCTCACGTTGTCCACCACCATGTAGTCCAGCCTCCCCTGCGCCACCTTGGTGAGGAACTCCTGCAGCTCCGTGAGCTCCCGCGCCAGGTCGGCCTCGAAGCTGGAGGGGACCACGTACTCGGTGCCGCCCCCCAGCTCCCCGGTGAGCTCGCGCACGGCCGCGATGCGCCACAGGCCCCCCTCGTACTTCAGCACCATGGTCCCGTCATGCTTCTTGCCGTCGGTGGTGGTGAGGGTGAAGTAGAGGTAAGAGGAATTGGCGTCTCCCGCGGGCTGGTAGTCGGTGGCGATGGCGTCCAGCCTCTTCACCCGCCCCTCGGCCAGCGCGATGAAGAAGTTCTGGTGGCGCTGGGTCTCGGTCACGTAACGCTGGGTGGGCGTGTCCTGTGAGAAGTCCTCGCCCGAGGGGAGTCCCGACGCCTGGTAATCGGCGGCCTCCACCCCGTCCGTGCCCGCCTGCGCCTCGCCCCCGATTTCATTGCCTCCCGGGGGCGCGGAGGTCTCGGATCCGCCCAGCGCCCCTTCCCCGCTGCCGGTCGCGGCTCCTTCCCCTCCCTTGACCAGGTCCACCACCTTCCAGGTGGCGAGGGCCAGGCTCGCGGAAGCGAATACCGCGACCAAGGCGATGATCACTGCCCTCCGCATATGCATCACCCCTTCTCGATACTCGGACCTGTCTCGACCCTGCCGCGGCCCTTGCCGGCCGCCTTTTCAAAAGCCCCACGCCCCCGTCGGCGAAGGCGGGTGGTCCTTGCCCCGCCGGCTCGACGCGTTACCCGGTCAGAAGAGATCTCATTCTCGAGAATCTCCCCATCTCGTTCGATTCTCCCGAGCTTGTATGGACAGACGAACGCTGAAACCTAACAAAACAGCCAATTTTAACTTATATCACGAAATCCAATCCAAGTAAAACTTTCCCGGGAAATTAAGACTTCCCCGGGAAATCCCTTGCTCGCGCTATCCCAGGCCCGTTTCTGCTCATGATTTTTCTACTCTTTTCTACTTTTATACTCATAATATTTATACGTTTATACGCCTAATGGGATTTATTCCCTCTCATGTTCATAATTTTCATGCGCTTAATGGTATTTGTTCCCCGTTAACCTCCGGGTCAAACCCGCGCCCTGGCTCCCGAAAACCGTTCACCCGGGCACACCCCGAAAAGCGCCACCCCCATGGGCCACCCCCATGGCCGTGAATCCCCCATGCACCGCCATGCGGGACCGCGCTGCCCAGTACGTCTCCACGCGCGCAGTAGAGTTCCAGGGACCGCCCCTCGCGTTTCTACCCGGGAAACCGAGGGCTATTAAGGAACTATTAAGGACGTACATATAAATCGAGGACCATGATGAATGTATATAATAGGGATGGACCGACGGGAGAAGGACGCGGCGATGGAAGCAAGGAACAGCCTCATCCGTAAGGGACGCGTGCCGGCGTGCCGCCCGGCGGGAAAGGCTGGCATGGCCGGCCGGGAACTGACGGGCAAGAGGTGCCGGGATGCCGCGGGGCGCACGCTCCGCCCCGTGGGCTTTCTCCCTGACCGGTTCCCTGCGCAGGCCAGGGCACGGCGCCGCGACGCGAGGGACGCGAGGGGCACGGCGGGCTCCGGGGGAGCTAAGGCGTCCGGGACCCGCAGGACCGGGGCCCCCAGGACCGGGGCTCCCAGGGCCGGGGCTCCCGGGCGACATCCCCTCCGGCGCTTCCCGGCCCTCTTCTCATCGCATGCAGTCCCCGCCTCGCTTGCAGCACCCGCCCAGCGCGCTGCCCTTTTCGCTCCACGCACGGCCTTTTTCGCTTCGCGCAAGGCTCCCGCATCGCGCGTGGCCCTACTCGCCTCGCGCGCGGCCCTCCTCTCCGTGACGCTCCTCTTCATGCTCGTGACCTGCGCCCTCCCCTGCCTCGGCGGAGCCCCGTCCCGTCCTCAGGTGGGAGGAGGCGAGGAAGCCGCGAAAGCCGCCCCCGCCAACGTCAACGACATCTCCGGCTCAGACGCCGACCACGCCTTCCTGGTGGGGAGCGGCGGAGCCGTCTACCGCACTAACGACGGAGGCGCCACCTGGATACCGCAGGACTCCGGCACCGGCGAGGAGCTGCTGGCGGTTTCCGTGCCCCCCGCGTGGGAGGCGAGCGGGAACGCCCCACCGGCCGGCGTGGCCTGGGCCTGCGGCCGCCGGGGCACCGTCCTGCGCACCACCGACGGCGGGGCCACCTGGGAGAGGCTGGAAGCGGGCACCGCCCGGGACGTACACGACATCTCCTCCCCGGACGCGGACACCGCCTGGGCGGTGGCTGGGGGGCCGGACGAAAAACCACTGGTGCTGCGCACCACCGACGGCGGCGCCACCTGGGAGCACCTGGACCCGGGCAACCTCAACCCCCTGCGGTGCATAGCGGCCCTGGACCGGGACACCGCCCTCGCCGCGGGGGAGAACGGCACCGCCCTCCTCACCACCGACGGAGGCGCCACCTGGGCCCTGCAGGACACGGGCACCGCCGATCACCTGGTATCCCTTTCCATGGCAGGGGATGGAAACACGGCTTTCCTCTACGCCGTGGGGGACGCGGGCATGCTGGTTAAGGCGGCATGGGGAGGCGAAGGTGCAGCCCAGGAAGGCGAAGGAGCAGCCGGGGCAAGCGAGGGAGCTACCGAAACAAGCGAAGGCGCAGCCCAGGCAAGCGAAGAAGCAGCCGGGACAAGCGGAGGTTCGGCCCACGAACGCCCCTCCCTCCTCGCCTGGTCCGCGGTGAACACGGGAGCGAGGTCAACCCCCTGCGCCGTGTGCGCCCTGGACGCCGCCTGCGCGTGGGTCGCCGGCAGCGGCGGCTTCCTCCGCCGCACCACGGACGGTGGCGCCACCTGGGAGCAGCGCGATACCGGGAGGGGCGAGGACATCCTGGCCCTCTTCGCCCCCGACCGCGAGAACCTGTGGGCGGCGGGCGCCAACGGCCTGGTGCTGCGCAGCTACGACGGCGGCGCCACCTGGGTCCCCCAGTACGTGGGGGACGGGCGCACCCTCCTCGACGTGCACGCCCCGGATGCGAACACCGCCTGGGCGGCGGGGGAAGGAGGGGCCGCCCTGGTCACCGTGGACGGCGGCTTCACCTGGACGCCGGCTTACCCGGGGACGGCGAAGGACCTTTACGGCGTGGCCGCGGCGGACGCGGCGAACGCCTGGCTGGCGGGCAAGGACGGCGTCATCCTGCGCACCAGGGACGGCGGCAGGAGCTGGGAGGAGCAGCCCTCGCGCACCGCCTATGACCTGCGTGACGTATCCTGCGTGGACGCCTCCGTCGCCTGGGCCGTGGGCCGGCGCGGGGTTATCGTGCGCACCTTCGACGAGGGCTACACCTGGTACCGGCAGGACCGCGAGGAGGGGCCGGACCTCCTCTCGGTGTGCGCCGTGGACGCCTCCGTGGCCTGGGCCGTGGGCCGCGAGGGCACCGCCCTGCGCACCACCGACGGCGGCGAGACCTGGCAGGGGCTGGAAACGGGCACGGACCGGGACCTCCTCTCGGTGTGCGCCGTGGACGCTTCCGTGGCCTGGGCCGTGGGCCGCGAGGGCACCGCCCTGCGCACCACCGACGGCGGCGCCACCTGGGAGGAGCTGGATACCGGCGCCCCCGCCGGCGCGCACCTCACAGCCGTCTCCGCAAGCGACCCCGACCACGCCTGGGTATGCGGCGAGGGCGGCTTCCTGGCCCGCACCACCGACGGCGGCGCCACCTGGGAAAGGCTGGAAACGGGCACCGCGCGCGACCTCCACGGCGTGACCTCCCCGGGCGGGGACACCGCCTGGGCGGTGGGTTGGCGGGGCACCATCCTCCACTACCGCTCGACCCCCCGCCTGGACGCCCTGGGCCCCGCCACCGCGGAGGCCGGGGGCGTGGTCACCCTGGTGGGCCTGGCCTTCGGCGCGGGCGGCGAGGGCTCCTCGGTGTCCTTCGGGAAGGCGAAGGCCGTGGACTACCGGGCCTGGGGCGACCGCCTCATCAAGGTGGCCATCCCCCCCGCCGCGGGGACCCGCGAGGAGGTCTCGGTGACCACTCCCCTCGGGACCTCCGCGTCCCGTCCCCTGGTTATCCTCCCCAGGCTGAGGGGGGTGAGCCCCCGCTACTGTTTCGCGGGAGGGCACCTCACCCTGGCGGGGGCTTCCTTCGGCGAGGAACAGGGGGATTCCTACGTGACCATGGGAAAGGCCAGGGTGGGCGAGTACGTCTACTGGTCCAACAACTACGTCAAGTTCAAGGTGCCCGGCGGCCTGCCCTCCCAGGTTGAGGTCACCGTGACCACCCCCTCGGGGACCTCCAACGCCCTGCGGGTGTCGGTGGTGCCCGGGCCCCAGCCTCCCGGGGCGGCCGCCCGCCCCCGCGTCGATTTCCTGGACCCCCCCTCCGCCCTGCGGGGAGCGGAGGTGAGGATACTGGGCTCCGGCTTCGGCGCCGAGCGCGGCTCGTCCTACGTCTCCTTCGGGGACGCGAGGGCCGAGGAGTACCTCTCCTGGGGGGACGGCGTGGTGGTGGCGCGCGTGCCCGCGGGTGCCAAGGGCCCCCTCAAGGTCAGGGTGACCACCCCCGCGGGAACCTCCAACGCCGTGGACTTCACCGCCCTGGTGCTCCCATCCATCCAGTCCCTCTCCCCCTCCTCGGGGCCGCAGGGGACCCTGGTGGAGATAAGGGGTGAGGGCTTCGGCCCCCACGAGGGGCCCCGTAACTACGTCTCCTTCGGGGACGTCAAGCCCTCCGTCTACGAGTACTGGTCGGAGGGACGCGTGGTGGTCAAGGTCCCCTCCGGGATCGCCGTGGGCACCACGGTGGCGGTGACGGTGACCACCCCCCTGGGGACCTCGGCACCGGCCGCCTTTTACCTGCGCCGGCCGCACCTGCGGGGGGTGACCGCCGCGGGCGGGACCGCCTACGCCTGCGGGGAGCGCGGCACGGCGCTCAGGTCCTCCGACGGGGGAGCTTCCTGGGAGGGACTGGAAACGGGCACCACGGCGTGGCTCCACGGCATAAGCGCCTCCTCGCCCACACTGGCCTGGGCCGTGGGCGAGGGGGGCGTCATCCTCAAGACGAACGACGGCGGGGCCACCTGGGTCCCCCAGGTCTCGGGGACCGGCGGCACCCTGCACGCGGTCGCCGCCGTGGACGCCTCCACCGCCTGGGCGGTTGGGGAGGGGGGAGTCATCCTGAGGACGGACGACGGAGGGGCCACCTGGACCCCCCAGGCCTCCGGCACCGGGGCCACCCTGCGCTCCGTGTGCGCGGTGAGCGGAAGCGTCGCCTGGGCAGTGGGCTCGGGCGGGGTGATCCTCAGGACCGCGGACGGCGGCGCCACCTGGACCCCCCAGAACTCCCGCACCACCGCCGCCCTTTACGGCGTGAGCGCCGTGGACGCATCCGTGGCCTGGGCCGTGGGCGAGGGGGGCGTCATCCTGAGGACGGACGACGGCGGCGCCACCTGGACCACCCAGGCCTCCGGCACGGGGGCCACCCTGCGCGCCGTGGCCGCCGCCAACCCCTTCCAGGCCTGGGCCGTGGGTTCGGGCGGGGTGATCCTCAGGACCGCGGACGGCGGGGCCACCTGGACCCCCGCGGGAAGCGCGCCGGCCGACCTCCACGGCGTGACCGCCGTGGGCGCCTGCGCCCTGGCGGTGGGCGACAACGGCACCACCAAAACCCTCCCCTAACCCCAACCCCCCCTCCTCAAACATCATCGCGTTCACTCATAAATGTCATTGCGAGCACTCATAAATGTCATTGCGAGGAGCGTAAGCGACGAAGCAATCTCAATCGCAAAAAACGTCATCGCGAGCGTTCTCTATTTGTCATTGCGAGCACCTTCTTTAACGTCATTGCGAGGAGCGTAAGCGACGAAGCAATCTCCCCCCGATCCCCGACCCCACCCGTTGACACCGGGAAACGTCATTGCGAGGAGCGTAAGCGACGAAGCAATCTCCCCCGCAAAACCCACCATCGCTAACGTCCTTGCGAGCGTTCTTTATTTGTCATTGCGAGGAGCGTAAGCGACGAAGCAATCTCCTCCGCAAAACCCGCCAATCATTGGGGTATAATTCGTTCATGTATGGAATTGGAGGAGACGCTCAACAAACCCACGTAAGGAGAAGCGCATGACATCCGACTTCAAGGACATGGCCGTGCTGGTCACCGGGGGAGCCGGCTTCATCGGCTCCAACTTGGCCCTGCGCCTGCTGGAGGAAGGGGCCCGGGTGAAGGTGCTCGACGACCTGAGCACCGGGAGGATGGAGAACCTCGAAGAGGCGAAGGACGACATCGAGTTCATCCGGGGAGACATACGCGACGAGGGGCTCCTCGAGAGAACCCTCAAGGGCGTGGAGGTCGTCTTCCACCAGGCAGCCCTCCCCTCCGTGCCACGATCCATCGAGGACCCCCTCACCACCCACCAGGTGAACACCACCGGCACCCTGACCCTTCTCCTTGCCGCCCGGGAAGCGGGGGTGAGGAGGGTGGTCTACGCCTCGTCCTCATCGGTGTACGGCGATTCCCCCACCCTGCCCAAGGTGGAGGACATGCCGCCCGACCCCAAGTCTCCCTACGCCCTCTCCAAGTACGCAGGGGAGCGCTACTGCCAGCTCTTCACCCGCATCTATGGCCTGGAGACGGTCTCCCTCCGCTATTTCAACGTCTTCGGCCCCCGCCAGGACCCCACCTCCCAGTACGCGGCGGTCATCCCCCGCTTCATCACCGGCATCCTCTCCGGGAAGGGGATCACCATCTACGGGGACGGCAAGCAGACCCGGGACTTCACCTACGTGGAGAACGCCGTGCAGGCCAACCTCAAGGCCGCCCTGGCGGAAGGGGCTGCGGGAGAGGTCTTCAACGTCGCCTGCGGCAAGAGCATCACCGTCCACGAACTGGCCCTCTTCCTCATGGACGAGCTGGGCAGGGAAGTTCCCATCGAATGGGCTCCCCCCCGCCCCGGCGAGGTCCGCGACTCCCTCGCCTCCATCACCAAAGCTTTAAATGGCCTGGCCTACACCCCAGCATTCGATGTCAGGCAAGGACTTAAGAAAGCCGTCGCTTGGTACGGGAACAGGGATTAACGCCAACTCAGCACTCACCGCCTCCAGGCCCTCAGCCTGCTCTTCACCGCTCGGTAAACCATTAGATCTTCCTCCGAATAGCTCCTGGTTAACAACGTTATGATTACTCCTACAATCAGAAGGATGGGATAACATGCCAGCACCAGCCACTTGGAGTGCGCTACCATGGAGCGCAGGGGAAGGTAAAGCCCTCCGCTTGTCGCAGGAAACCATATCATCAACCCTAAAATGGAGAAGATTAAGAAGAATGAGCTCAAGGTGAACGGTGCCCCCCTTTTTTGCTATAAAAGAAGGAGGATGGGGGAAAAAGCGACCCAAGCGGTCATGGTCCCATACGAAGGAAGGCAAGAAGAGGCCCGGAGACATGGCTTGATAAGAATTAAGCCCCTACTCGAGTCAATGTGTAATAACCCTATGTGTAAGATGTCCTTATAGGCCTATCCGGTTAGACAAAGATAGCGTGTTAAGAGTTTATCGGGATGAGATGCCAATTTTGTGAAAAGCATCCCTATTCAGGTTGAGTTTGAAAGATTAAGACTTATCATTAAAATATTACTATGATCTATTTTGGGAGAGCTGCTTTTCTGTTAAGCAAGCCGGGCATTAAGAGCCAACTTCTATCTTTCTATAAGAGGTTGTTTGGAGAAATCGATCCGCATTCTCTCATACGCTGGAGAGCGATCTGGCCTATGATTGAGAAGGCGGAGAAAACCCTAGATGTAGGGTGTGGTAACGGAATTTTCACCTTCGACCTAGCAAAAAAGGCAAACGGCAATGTGATAGGATTAACCTACATTAAGAAAGAACTAGAATATTCGACGAGATTAAAAGAGGCATATGAATTAAGATACAACAAATGTAATGTGGACTTTTTAATAGGGGACATCCTTGAACTGGAAAAGCTTGATACGCTTTTTGGACAAGTGCTGTGTGTTGATGTAATAGAACATATCGAGAATGACAAGGAGGCATTTTCCCAGATGTATAGAGTGTTGAAGCCAGGCGGTTGCCTTGTTCTTTCTACCATAACAAAGGAATATCCCAAGTATTTTGGGTACAAGTTCCATAGGGCAATTGGTCATGTCAGGGAGGGATATTCTCTGAGAGATTTGCGGCAATTATTGGAGGCAGTTGGCTTTGAGGTTGAAGAAACTATATACCATAGTAAGTCAATAGCTAAGCCAATAGGCATTCTTTTTTATAAACGGGAGATTTTGCGAGCTCACCCATTGGTGATGTATGTAATTCATCCCCTCCTTTCCGTATTAAGTTTGCTGGACCCCGTTTTTCCAAATAAGAACCCTCTGGGAATTGCAGTAAAAGCAAGAAAGGTTACTTGACAGTATGCGTGAGAAGCCACGTAGTGGTATATATTAACTCATGAAAACGACTGGTGCTCGGGCGCTAAGTAATATAACCTCTTTGGTGGCATCAACTATAATAGCCGAGGCAATCGGCTTTGTTACCGTCGCTTTCTTGGCAAGAAAGCTAACCGCGGTTGGGTTTGGGCGTTTGGCTTTCGCGCAGGCAATTCTCGCCTATTTTGTGCTGTTGGGTGACTTTGGTCTCAATCTATTCGGTACCCGCGAAGTCGCAAGGGACAGAGGTAATATACGGAAAATCGTAAACGGGGTGGTGACTCTCCAAGGTACTCTATCAATCATTGCTGCGGCGTTAATGTTGTTATTCGCCATTCTTATACATAGACCCTCAGAGGATAAGTCCATCATTATGCTTTACGCAATCACCATTATCCTCACAGGCATCTCTATTGACTGGGCGTTCAGGGGCTTGGAGCGCATGGTGATTGTAGCCTATTCGCGGATTTTCAGGGCTCTGCTTTACGCAGGCCTTGTCTTTCTGCTTGTAAAGGACCAGTCGGATATCCTGAATGTTCCGCTTAATGCTATAATCAGCGCTGCTCTATCTGTAGCGGTCATGGCGGTAATATATATACGGAAATACGGTTGGATAAAGCCTTATTTCAATCTGAAGTTCTCTAAATATGCTTTAATGACAGGGATTCCTTTTTTCTTTTCCATAGTATTGATACGAATATATTACAATCTAGACACGGTGATGCTTGGTTTTATGAAGTCCGACGAGATGGTAGGTCTATATAACGCAGCCTATAAGATAATCCTCGTAATCTTAGGGTTGGGAAGCCTTCTGCAGGAGGCATTCTTTCCCCTGTACTCGCGATATTATAAAGAATCGAGAGAGAAACTTCAAATATTGTTGAATATCTCAGAGAAGGTATATGCAACCATTGCTCTTCCGATTGGAGTTGGTGGAACTCTGTTGGCTAAGCCTTTGCTTATACTTATATATGGAAATAACTATGAAGGTGCAACTATACCTTTCCAGATTCTCATATGGACAGTTGTCGTAATTCTCTTCTCCTTAACGTTCGGGTTTACACTTATGTCTTGTGATATGGAAAGGGCTTATATGTTGGGCGTTGGTTGTGGGGCCCTGGCAAACATCATCCTGAATTCTTTACTTATACCTCCGTTTGGAATGACCGGGGCTGCCGTAGCCACGCTTGCTGCGGAAGTGGTTGTAATAATATATATGATTGTAAAGTCAAGGAGAATAGCTCGAATCCATGTTGAGAAATATATTTTCAGGCCGGCTATTTCTTCCACCGTAATGGGGTTAGCGATTGCATGGTCCGGTCTCCATGTGCTTATAAACATACTCATCGGTGCCGTAGTCTATAGCATAGCTTTCGTATTATTGAAGGGGATAACGAGAGATGATGTTATGTTGTTCAAGAGATATGTATTAGGCAGGAGTATTAATGGATAAGAGGATACTAATAATAGGTGCTGGGCCTGCAGGCTTGGGCGCAGGTTTAGCACTACATGATCTCGGCTATGAGAATTGGAAGATATACGAGAAAGAGGATTATGTCGGCGGGCTTTCTGCGTCCTTCAAGGATGAGAAGGGTTTCACATGGGACCTTGGCGGTCATGTCCTCTTCTCCAATAATGAGGCATTCAACACCATCTTCGAGAGAATTATGGATGGTGAGTACATAGAGCACGAGAGGGAGGCATGGATAAGATACAAGGGGAGTTGGGTTCCATATCCTTTCCAAAATAATTTGAAATACCTCCCCTTACGAGAGCAGCTATCGTGTCTTACGGGTTTGGTTAGAGCGCGGTTCAGGTCAGGGCGAAGACTATCGGCTAACTTCGAAGAATGGTTGATTAATACATTTGGCAAGGGTATATGTAGCGCTTTCATGCTTCCTTATAATCGTAAGATCTGGTGTTATCCACTGGATAAAATGGGGTACCAATGGATTACCCAAAGAGTAAGCGTACCGAGTTCATGGCGGCTGGCGAAAAACCTTGCGCTAAGAAAAGACGATATAGATTGGGGGCCTAATAATACATTTAAGTTTCCGCTTAAGGAAGGAACGGGTAATATTTTTAAGCGCATGGCAGAAAAGATAATGGTGAATATTGAATTCAGAAAAGAAGTGATTGCTATCAGAGCAGGACAAAAGGAGATAACAATTTCAGGAGGCAAGGAGGATAGATACGACCTACTTGTAAATACTATGCCCCTGGATGAGCTTATCTGCGCGCTTGATGAAAAATCTGCAGCGCTGAGCAATGCGGCAAAAGGTCTCAAGAGTAATCAGGTGACAGTGGTGGGAGTGGGGATCGAAAAGCCAAACCCCGCCACAAGATGCTGGATGTATTTTCCGGACCCTGCTGTTCCTTTTTACCGCGTGACCAACTTTTCGCATTATTCCCCATTCAACGTGCCTGGAGGCAAAGTTCACAAATTCAGTTCGCTCATATGTGAAACATCTCATATGGGTGACAGAAGAGAAGACGAGATAGCGGAAATGACTCTTGCGTCATTACTCTCAGAAGGATTTCTCGAAAAAGGAGAAGAGCCGCTTTCAATATTTATTAAGACCCTTCCCAAAGCGTACCCAATCCCAACTAAGGACCGCGACTCGAGGCTATCTTCTATTCAAACGTATCTCATTAATAACGATATCTATTCAATTGGTAGATTTGGTACCTGGAAATATGAAATAGGGAATATGGACCATGCGGTAACGATGGGTTACATGCTATGCAAGAAACTGGTAAACGAGCTAGGGTGATGGAACATGGCGTTTCCGCTTGTAAGCATCATCATTCCAAATTGGAATGGAGCCGATCATCTTAAAGGTTTATTAAAATCATTATCAGAACTAAATTATCCAAAGGAATCAATGGAAATAATTATTGTCGATAATGGTTCTTGTGATAGATCTCAGGAGATAATAAAGAATGAATATCAAATTATGCAACCACAAGGATGGCATGCACTGAAATTGATAGAAAATAAGAGAAATCAAGGTGCCCCAGCAGCTTACAACCAAGCAATAAATGCAAGCGCACCGTATTGTGAGTTCTTTCTAAAATTAGATAATGACATATTGATTGAAAGAAATTGCTTAAGGGCTATGGTAAATGAGATGGCATTAGACGAAAGGATAGGTGCTATCGGGCCAAAGATATACTATTTCAATGATAGAATTCGACTAAATTTTGCAGGAGGGAAATTAAACAAGTTGACATGCAATACCAAACATATTGGATGTGGCGAAATCGACAGGGGTCAATATGATGAGAAGTGTGAAGTAGATTTTTTAACAGGGTGTGTAACCCTGATATCAAGATTATGCGTGGAAGATGTAGGTATGTTCGACGAAAAATATTATTGGTACTATGACGAATTGGATTTTCTATATAGAGCAAAGAGAAGAGGTTGGAAATTATTGTATTTACCAATCAAGGGGGCTTGGCATAAAATTGAGAACAGAAAGAAGCAAGTATCGCTGCTTGGTTCATACTATTTTACTAGGAACAGGCTTTACTTTGCGTGGAAAAACTGTCGCCCCTTTTTCATCGCGGTGTTTGTTACATCTTTTCGATATGCTATATTGCCACATTTATTAAAAATGAGATGGGATTACTTGAGAATGAACATCATTGGATATAGTGACTTTTTCAAAGGAAGGATGGGGGAAAAGTTAGAGCTGGCCCGGAAAAACTGGACAGCCCCTTAAGTGGTAAACTGCTCCCGAGAGACGAAAGGAGCAGTGAGATGGCGAAGAGACCGAGGAGGAACCACACACCGGCCTTCAAGGCCAAGGTGGCGCTGGAGGCGGTCAAGGAGGAAAAGACCGTAGTGGAGATCGCCGAGATCTACGACGTCCACCCCAACCAGGTCACGAAGTGGAAGAAGCAGCTTTTGGAGAGGGCCTCCGAGGCCTTCGAGAAGGAGAGGCCCCAGGAGGAGGGCCCCAGCGTGCGTGAGCTAAACGCCAAGATCGGTCAGCTGGTGATGGAGAACGATTTTTTAGCAAGTGCGCTCGGGAAGCTTCACGGGACGAGCGCAAAAAGATGATCGCGCCCGAGCATCCCCTGCCACTCGCCCGGCAGTGCCGCCTGCTCGAGCTTGCAAGGTCCACCTTCTACTACAAGAAGAAACCGCTTCCGGAGCGTGACCTCAAGATGATGAGACACATAGACGAGATCCACCTGGCCTGGCCCTTCTACGGCAGCCGCAGGATAATGCACGAACTGCGTGGGCGGGGATACAGAGTGGGCCGGGGCCACGTCTCCCGGCTCATGAAGATCATGGGCATACATGCCATCTACCGCCGGTCCCGCACTGGACTTGCCCCATTTCTGTTGACACCTCAACTTGTGGCAGCGGTCATCTCCGCTGCCTCCTCCGTTTCCCTAAGCATTCTTTCATACTCTGCTGGGCTCTTGTAGCCCAAGGCTGAATGCCTCCTCTTAGGGTTGTAGAAACCCTCGATGTACCGGAAGACGGCAAGTCTCGCCTCATCCCTGGTTTTGAACCGGTAGCGGTGGATGAGCTCCGTCTTCAAGGTGGCAATGAAGCTCTCCGCCGCTGCGTTGTCGTACGGGTCACCCCTACTTCCCATGGAGGGGATGATTCCCGATGAGCGCAGCGTCTTTCCGAAGGCCAGGGACCCGTACTGGCTTCCCCGGTCGGAATGGTGGACGGTGCCCTGAAGGGGCCCTCTCAAGGTCACCGCCATCCCCAGGGCGTCTATGACCAGGTTTGAGGAGAGGTCGTTCCTCATCGACCAACCGCAGCACCTGCGCGTACACACATCGACGATCAAGGCCAGGTAGAGCCAGCCCTCCCAGGTGGGGATGTAGGTGATGTCCGCCACCCAGAGCTCATCCGGGCGAGAGGCGGAAAAGTCCCTCTTCACCAGGTCGGGGGCTGGAGGAAGATCCGAGACTTCCCTTCCGGCCCTCCCTTTCTTCCTTCGGGACACCCCCTCTATCTGGAGCTCCTTCATCAGGCGGGCCACCCTCTTCCTGCCCACCCGTATGCCGTGGGCCTGGGCGAGCTCGGCGTGGATACGGGGAGCGCCATAGGTGCCAAAGGAGGAGGCGTGGATCTCCGCAATGAGAGCCATAAGCTCCTCGTCCTCGGTTTTTCGCCTCGAGGCCTTCCTCTTCTTCGAGGCGTAGTAGCTGGCGCGCGACACACCAAGCACGCTGGCCAGGCGGGAGACCGAATGGTGCGTCTTCTCTTCGTCGATCAGGGAAAACTTCATCGCCGCTGATCCGTCTCCCGGGCGAAGAAAAGCGCGGCCTTTCTCAGGATTTCCTTCTCTTCCTTGAGGATCCTGTTCTCCCGGCGCAGGCGGTTGAGTTCCTCTCGTTCCTCGGTGGTGAGCCCTTCTGCCTTGCCCTCGTCGATGTCCGCCTGGCGTACCCAGCGGGCCAGGGTCCAGTCGGATACGCCGATCTCCCGGGCCGTATCGGCGAGGGTCCTTCCGCCCATGCGGTAAAGCCTCACCGCCTCGGCCCGGAACTCCGGTGGGTAGGGTTTTCCTTGTGCCATGCTCTCTCCTTTCTCGAGGGACCCATTATCCCTCAATCCAGGGTGTCAACGAAAGCGGGTCAACTCCACAGAGGGTTGTGGGAAGGTGGCGCTCCCTCCTCCCCGAGGCCTGCTCCGTGCTTTCCTGTGGCCTGGAGGACACGCTGACCTTCTACTCCTATCCCAGGAAGCACTGGCGCCACATCCGTTCCAATAATCCCTTGGAGAGGCTCTTCCGCGAGGTGCGCAGGCGCTCCCGGGTGGTGGGGGTCTTTCCCGACCTCACCTCCTGTCTCATGCTCGCAGCGGCCAGGCTGAAATGAACCGAGCTGTCAATGGCGGGATAAAATTGTACAGGTTCTGGCGGTTTAATTTTGTACATAGCGAAGCAAGCATTTAGCCTTTCTCGACCCCCTTGCCCTTTGCTTTGGAACCCTTGACCTTATCCTTCAGGCGGAATGAGTCACCTTTCAGGTTGAGCACGTGGCAATGGTGCAGAAAACGGTCCAGGAGGGCAGCGGCAAGGGTGACATCTGACAGGTACTCTCCCCATTCCCCGACCCCCTTGTTGGAGGTGATGATGACGGATCCACGCTCGTATCTCGCTGAGATCACCTGGAAGAAGAGGTGGGCCTCCGCCGGCCCCATGGGTAGGTAACCCACCTCGTCGATGATGAGCAGCGAACAGCCCACGTAGACCCGCAGGGACTTGGGAGAGGAGGAGGTGCGGGAAAGGCGCTTGATCATCTCCTCCAAGGTGGTGAAGTAGACCTTGTGGCCGGAGCGCGCCGCCTCCACGCCTATGGCCACCGCCAGATGCGACTTGCCGATCCCGGGCGGGCCTAAAAGGAGCAGGTTCTCGTGGTTCTTTACGAAGCGCAGGCTGCAGAGCTCCGCCACCACCTTGGGGTCGAGATCGGGCAGATGGGTGAAGTCGAAACTCTCCAGGGTCTTTACCTGCGGGAAGCGGGCCAGGCGCATGAGCATGGTCTCCCTCTTGGTGGCGCGATCGGCGAGCTCCAGTTTGAGCATACTGGCCAGGAAATCGACGTAGGAGAGCTTCTTGCGGGTGGCCTCGAGCACCAGTTCGTCTAAGGCCCGGGCGGTGGCATGCAGGCCGATGGCCTCGAGGTCATCTACTATCTCCACTGGCCACCTCCTCGTAGACGGAGAGGTCGCGTTTCTCCACCACGTAGGGAGAGAGCCCCATCTCCTCGAGCCGTACCAGCGTCTCTAGGGCCTGCTCGGCCCCGGGCACTCCCTGCCAGTGGTCCGGGTTGAGGAGCCGGGCGCCCTCGCCCTTGGGCCTCCTCGCATAGGAGGCTAGAAGGGCTCCCCGGGTCGAGTAGATGATCACTTCCTGTGGGGTTGCGCGCAGCCTCACCTCCCTTCCGGCGAAGGCCGCCGGGGCCGAGTAGAGATTGCCTTCGAAGGAGACGAAACAGTCCCGGGAGACGCATCTGCGGTGGCTTACCGCGTAGGCGAAGGGCTCCGAGGGGAGCGGCAGCAGATAGGGGCGCTCAAGCTCCAGGCGCTCCGCCGGCGCCATGCCGGTGGTGGCATGGGTGCGGGCGTTGTAGGAGGCGTCGAAGCAGGAGAGCTCGTGCTCCAGGTGCTCGAGGTCCAGGAAGGTATGGGCGTAGAGGAAGGTCTTAACCCCGCCAATGGGCCGCTCCACCTTGCCCTTGGTCTGGGCTCGGTAGGGCCAGCAAGCCCGGGTGCTGGTGCCGTAGTGGGCGCAGAAGCGCAGCCACTCGTCGGCGATCACCGCATCCTCGCCAGGGCGACGCGGCTTCACCACCACCGGCTTCTGGTTATCTAGGAGAACTTCCTGGGGTATGCCGTCCGCGGAGGAGAAGGCGTCGGCGAGCCCCGCTATGAGCGACTGCCTGGTCTCATCGGGGGTCACCAGCGTCTTGCGCCAGCGGGAGAAGCCGAGCAGGTAAACCAGCAGGATCACGGGGGATCTGCCGGAGAGGAAGGATACCTTGGCCTCACCGAAATCGACCTGGGCCTGGTAGCCGGGCAGGGTCTCGAAGCGGACGGTGGCTATCCGGGCCAGCTCCTCCCGCCGGAAGCGCACGTAGTCCTTGACGATGGTGTAGCCGCCCTCGTAGCCCAGGGGCTTGAGCCGCTCGTAGATGATGGTGGATCTCATCTTGGGCCGCATCTCCAGCCAGCTGTCTATGACCATCTTGAAGGCATCCAGCTTGGAGCCTCGTTCTCTTCCCTTTGCCTGGGGAGGCTCCTCTTCCTCGCAGAGCCTCTTGGCGGTCCTTCTGTCTATCCCCAGAAGCTCCCCTATCTCCACGTAGCTCATCCCTTGAGCGCGCAGACTCTTGGCGTCCATCCAGGTCTTCTCCCGGTACATAGAACCCCTCCTTTCTTTTAAAAGAGGGATTCTTCCTGTCTCTGTCGTTGTCCTACTGGCTTGGATTGCTATGTACATTTTTATTCCGCCATAACGTGTACATTTTTACACCGCCGTGGACACAAGCAGAGGCGCTGGGAGAAGAAGCGTTACATGGACATAGACCTTCTGCTCGAGGACCTCGTACAGAAATCGAAGGGGGTGAAAACGACAGGAGCATGAACCACGTGAGGGAGCCATGGCATATTATGGATTTACACACTTTTGGTTGCACTAACCACTGGCAAGAGAGTACCACGGGAGGCTGCTTATCATGGAATCAATCTTTTATACGCTACCGGTCGTTATCCAGTTTCTTCTTGCATTTTACAGATAGCTTCATTTATTAATCTTGTCCATTTCTTAAATACATCATTTTCATTGAAAAAAGATCTCACTAGTTTTTGGGCCTCATTTCCAATATTTTGCCTATAATCATCATTTTTCATTAGATTAATAATTGAATGCAAGAATTCCTTCTTATTATTAGCAATAACGCAATGCTTTCCATTTATAATTGGTAACGAGTCAAACACTGCATTTCTTCCAATAGTTGCCTTTCCTAATGTCATTGCAGCAATAACTCTATTTTGTATTCCCGTTGCTGTGTAATCTGGAATTACAACAATATCAGAATTCGAAATCGATTTAAGATAATCTTCTACCCATGGATAGTAGAAAATGCTATTACTTGAAGCTACCTTATTTTCGATATATCGATTTATCGATCGCTTGCCTGGTTTTCCTATTATTATCAATTTTACATTTGGGTTAATATTTTTAATTTTTTCATAAATTTTGCTAATAAACCATCTAGTTCCCTTTGCAATACTTTCTATTCCTAAATTCCCTAAAAGGTATATAAAGAAACAATTTGTCTCTCGTTTAGATGGTGTATCGAAATTTGTTATATGAGATGGTGCGGCAATCGGTATAACTCTTAGATGTAAATTTTCATCAAGCACGAAATAATACTTCGCGTCTTTTTCTGAAACAACATGAATATATGATGCGAGTCTTAAATATTGTTTTTCAAAAGATCTTATACGGTTTGAATTATAATAATAAATTAGTTTTCTAATGATATTTTTAGTAGTGCTTCCTTTTAATTTATAAGAGAGAGATATTGCATCCTTTGTTGATAGTATTACCGGAGCTTTTATGGTTTTAAGATATATAGCCACAGGAAGTCCGTCTAGAAATACAAGGTCATATTTATATTTATCTATGATGTCTTCTATGTGTTTAATATAATTGCTATTATGCCATCTTGCTAGAAATAGAGGTTTTCCCTTTAATATGCATATGATTCGATGGAAATTAAGCTTGAAGCCCGAATTCTTTCCTAATATTGCTATGGTAAAGACATTTGGTATGCTCGAAAGGTAGTTTTTCGTATTTTCAACAATTTCCCTGTTAGTAAATCCTATTATGTGACATTCATAATACTGTGATAAATATCTCAATAACCTATCCATCTGGTAATTCGGGCCATTATTTAATGGAAAAGGTAGATCTGAAAGAATCATCAGAATTCTCATAGATGGCCTCAAATCTGACCAAGCTCCGTCAAGTGGTGCATTAAGCCCCATCATGCCATCCCCCTTCATGATGACAACCTAGATAGCATAGTCGGCTGCTGGCGTGAGTGTCTACACCTACTTCTCTGCTATCTCGATAGCGTTCCAGTCGATCCTCTTCATCCTAGCTTTGGCGAACAATTCCAGGCTCATGTACCTACAGCAGACCGGCCACTTTTCGTGCTGCTCGGCCAGGAAGGCTCCGACCAAGCGCATCACCAACGCCCGGTTGGGGAAGATGCCCAACACATCTGTGCGTCTACGCACATCGCGGTTGAGACGCTTACGCGGGCCTGTGGACCAGATATTAAGCCAGTGTGCCCTGGGATAGGTGGCGAAGGCAAGGTTATCGTCGCGGGCCTCGGCGAGCATCTCCGCCGCCTCTGGGGAGCGGGTCTCGAGATGCTCCACCGCCGCGGCGTGCTGGCCGAAAACACTCTTTTTATCGGGCGGGGCGAAGATAGTGCGCACGCAGGTGGCCACCAGGTCATGGGAGGCCTTAGGGATTCTGCAAAGGAGGTTGCGGGCAAAGTGGGTGCGGCACCTCTTTAAGGAAGCGCTCGGCAGGCAAGATGCGATGGCGTACTTGAGGCCGGGGTGGGCGTCAGAGATGACCAAAGACACCCCGGAGAGCTCGCGGGACAGGAGACCCCTGAGGAACGCCGTCCAGCCCGCTCCGTCCTCTGTGGTTATGGAATCTACCCCACACACCTCGCGGCGGCCGTCCGAGTTGACGCAGGTGGCGATAACACAGGATACGTTCATCACCCTGCTGCCTTCTTTAACCTTATGAGTGAACGCATCGAGCCAGAGATAGGTGTAGGGTCCGCCGTCGAGGGAGGGGAGCGGAAGGAGGCCACCATCTCGTCTAAGCTCTTGGTCATGCGGAAGATCTGGGAGCGGGAGATGCCCTCGATCACTAGGGCCTTTGTGAGCACCTCCGCCCTACGGGTGGAGACCCCGGTTAGGTAGGAGTCGGCCACCACGTTCGCCAGTGTCTGCTCCGCCCGCCTTCCGGGCTCAAGCAGCCAAGCGGGGTAGTAGGAGCCTTGCCTGAGTTCAGGGATTTCAAGGTCGATGGACTCCACCCTCATGTTCCAGGGCCGCTGGCGGTGTCCGTTCCTGGAATTCACACGCTCCTCCGAGCTCTCCCGGTACACCATCCCGCAGATGGCGGCTACTTCAGCGCTCATGAGCATGCCTGCCATCGACCTCATAATCTCTCGCAGAAGATCCACGTCTGCCTCCTCCAACTGCTTGCGCAACCACTCTACAGGGTCCATGGTAGGGTTGGCCATCGTTCTTCTCCTTTTTCTCGGTTACTCCTTTGAGAAAAGAATGGCACGGTGGTCGCTCTGTCTCCAGGGAGTTTCCGTGAGGGCGCGGCCGGGTAATTCCGTTCCGCCTCGGCTCCACTCCATTCCCTGGCCTTCCTTCCCTTTCTTCATACACCACTAGAAGGGACTCTAACCCCAAATCTTTCAATAATTATTGTGTGCCGAGTTTCTACGTAATGATTCATATACATGAATTATGCCTGTATTCATCAAATGCTAGAAAACATATTAATAATGAAAAAATAATAAAACCATGTATACTGACATTTGCCGGGCCAAGCAGGCTTTGTGCTATGATAGATATACAAAAAGAAAAAATGGTACAAGAAGATATAATTGTGAGACCAATGTTAGGTTCCTCTTCTTTTATTATAAAAGGCTTACGCCTTCCTCTCCATGCAAGCAATATAATTTTAAACCATAATGTATAAAATACGATGAAACCTATTATCCCCAATTTATAAAGAATGTATAGTGGCGTGATATGGGGCAGCCAGTGTTCGTAACTCGATATTTTGAATAATGGATTATAAAATGTATATGCCGCTCCTGCACCAGCTCCTATAAAATTATCTTCAATAATCGATTTTATAAGCCCCCTTGCTTCCTCTAGGCGATATGTATCTTCATTAATTCTTTCAATATTAAATAGATCCTTGATAGTAAAATTCTCATTTGAAGATGTTTTAGGGATATTAATTGTTAAATTAATCAAAATAGTTGCTATCATAAGAAGTATAAATATAATAGTCGCACTACGGACTAAATTAATCTTCTTTTCTACTAAGTAAATCATGGAGGATAGAATTGAAATTAAGAAACCGATAATGCTTGCTCTTGTCTGTGATAAACCAATGATGATACAAGCTATTAACAAATAAACAATAAAAATTAATCTATGATTCTCTCTAGTTTTTATTTTGGATTGCGATCTTTGTTTCTGTAAATATGGCGTCCTTCTTAGTAAAATATTTATAAAGCCATATATGCCAAAAATATTGGCAAAAATCATAGCTCCATATGAGATACGCCATGTTCTCCATGTCGGAGGGAATATCCTGCCAGCAGCAATCGGATCAAGCCATCCAAGATAAATGTTCTTACCTGTTAGTATACCGAAAATACCAAATGAAAATAATATAACGTTTGCCATAAAACAATACTTTATTATAGATATAAAAATATCATCTAACATATGCTTTTCAATCATTCTAAAGTCCATGTAAAATAACGGGAAAAGGATAATGAAGTAACTCCAATTATTTAGTTCCTTGAGATAAAAGTCATAATTAGTATTAAGAAAAAATCCAGAAATCGCTGCGATAAGAAATATAAACCATAATATAATGGTCAATTTCATTAATGGTTTATTTTGATTTTTATATCTGAATTCTTCAAAAGGATATCTCAATAGCTTGCACAACAAAGCAATAAATAAAAGAACATTTCCTATACTAATCTTTCCTAAGGTAGTTGCATAGCCTGGTGTTTCACCAAGTATAGAAAAGGGAGAAATAGTAATGAGGATATAGAAGAACAAAGGCACTCGGCGAACAGGGGGTAAAAGCAATAGAACAAAAGCAGTAATGGATATTATTATTGAAGTTGTTAACACACCTGGTAATATTATACATAATATTAATGATATCGTTATTATTATATCGATTAACATTTTTCTGATGTTCTGAGTCTTTAATCGTTTTTAATTCAATTGTTAATAATGGAAATCTATGTTTTTTATTATACCGCACCTGGTTTCCTGGACACAACTCTGGCTAAAATCACGCCGCCGATTATCGCTCATTCCGCTTCGATCTTGTAGTAGGCTCTCCTGGCGACTGCCGGGTTTAGGTAACCGTTCGTTTCGATGAGCCATAGGTTGTTATAGAAATCCACGAAATCTTATACCAGCTGCCTTATCTCCTCAAGGTTCTTGAATACTCTGTTTGAGATGACTTATTCTTTTATAGCGCGGAATAACCGCTCCATTACCCCGCTGGTCTGGGCTGCTTTAAGAAGGCGAAGCTGTGGGCCAGCCCCAAGGTTTTGATCTGCTTATGGAAGTGGCCATAGAGGTACTGGCTATGATGGTCGATGCGCATACTGAGCCCGTACGCCACACCACCTCCGCTGATGAAGTTGGCCTTCCTTGTTGACACCTTGGTTTGGGGGATAATGGGACCCTCGAGAAAGGAGAGGGCATGGCACAAGGGAAACCCTACCCACCAGAGCACCAAAACGAGGCGATGATGCTTTACCGCGTGGGCGGAAGGACCCTCGCCTGAACGGCACGAGAGATCGTGTATCCTTCCGGAACTTGGCCCGTTTCCCAAGCCAGGCGGACACTTGGGAGGGCAAGGCAGAAAGGCTCACCACCGAGGAACGAGAAGAACTCAACCGACTGAGCCGGGAGAACAAAATCCCCAAGGAAGAAAAAGGAATCCTTAGAAAGGCCGGGCTTTTCTTCGCCCGGGAGCAGGACCTGTGGCGATGAAGATCGCCCTGACCCGAGAAGAGAAGGCGCACCATTCGGTTTCCCGCCTGGCCAGCGTGCTTGTTGTGTCGCACACCGGGTACTACGCATAAAGGGGAAGGGGTTTCTCGAAAAGGTTGGCGAAGGATGAGGGGCTGAGATCCTCATAGCGGAGATTCATACCGCCTCCTTCGGTACCTATGGCGCTCCCCGCACCTGCGCCGAGCTCGGGAAGGTTCACGGAAACCGGGTGGATAAAGGGTAGGGTCGCCCGGACGGTGAAGGAGCTCCGGGGAGAGGGAGTGGGAAGGAGGAGGAAGAAAAGGAGGGCCGGAAGGCAAGCATCGGATCTCCCCCCGGCCCCCGACCTAGTGAAGCGGGTCTTTTCCGGCTACCTTCCGGATGAGCTCTTCCTGGCGGTCATCACTTACATCCCCACCTTCAAGGGCTGGCTCTACCTGGTTTTGATCATCTATGTGTGTACGCGCAGGTGCTGCGGCTGTTTAATGAGGAACGACCTTTCCGCGAATTTGGTCATAGACGCTCTGGGGATAACGGTGACCTTGATAAAGCCGCTGCGGGGCACCATTCACCATTCCGACCGGGGAAGTCAGTACGGGTCCTTGGCCTTCGGAAAGACGCTGCGCGAGTCGGGAGTCATCCCCGCCATGGGGAGTAAGGGTGTTCCGCAGGCAATGCAGCGGCGGAGAGCCTGATGGCAACCTTGAAGACGGAGCTCATCCACCGCAGCCGGTTCAAAACCAGTGATGAGGCGAGGTCTTTCGTCTTCCGCTACATCAAGGGTTTCTATAACCCTAAAAGAAAGCACTCAGCTCTGGACTACAAGTGCCCGGCGGAGTATGAAAGAATGCTTACGGAAACGGAGGAGGCAGCGGAGATGACCGCTGCCACAAGTTGAGGTGTCAACAGAAATGGGGCAATTCCAGGCTTCTAAGAAGTACCCTCGATGGCATCGCCGGCAAGGTTTTCAAGGCCGTAGGGGTAGCTGCGCCGCCAACGGCGAGGATGGCACAACTGTAGTGCCAGCCCCTTTCTTCAATGCCTAAAATGCCTATCTACCTGGTATTATAAAAACGCAACCGTAGTAAATGAGTTAAGATATTTATTATATTTGCTATTTCTTGCGCTATTTGAAAGGAAATATACTATAGTATTAGAAATTTAATATAGTTATATGCTCTAGAGAGGTAAAATTGAAGGTTCTTATAAATGCTTTGGCTTCAAAAGCTGGTGGTGGTATAACATATTTAAAAAATCTTTTAGAATATATTAGCAATAATGAGATAGGTCTTGATATTACAGTTCTCTTATCCTCTGTTTACCAAGGGCAGTTTGTTAGTAAAGAGTATAGGAATGTCAAGAAATGGGTTGTTCGGATGCCAAGATCAGCCGCTCTGATGGTTCTCTGGGAACAAACTATATTGCCATTATTATTATGGAAAGGACACTACGATGTCATCTTTAATCCTTGTAATTTCACACAGTTATTAACGCCAATAAAAGACGTTATAGTGGTTAGTAACCTTAATATTCACTCGATTGGGAAAATGAAGGCAAATAATCGGCTGCCGATAACATTCAAGCTATTTTGCCAATATATTCTTGCTAATTTATCTTTGTTAAAAGCGAAATGGGTAATATATCCTACTCGTACCGCATATAAGGAAGTCGAAGAATCTGTGCTAGGTAAATTAGGGGACAATTATTCAATTATTCCATACGGGGTAAATAAGGAAGTTTTTTCCAATGCTGATAACATTAAGGATAATAGTAAAGGTAAAGAAAAATTTACTATTATCTATGTCTCTAATTTTGCAGAGCATAAGAATCATGCAAAGCTAATAGATGCCTTTTTATTAATCAGCCAAAAAGGAATAAAGTCCCAACTAATCTTAATTGGTGATATCAATGCAAATAAAGCAAAGAAAAAATGGTGTAGGAATAAAATATATAGAGATTACAGCAGTGAGCTTTTTCGAATAGCAACGGAAGAAGATATTATTCTTACAGGCCATGTTGAAAATGATGGATTGCCTAAATATTATAAGATGGCTGACATGTTTGCATTCCCTTCACTTAGAGAAAGTTTTGGCCACCCAATAGTGGAAGCGATGTCTTGCGGCCTACCAATTGCAATATCAGACTTGCCTTATGCTCATGAAATCTGTGGAGATGCAGCAGTTTACTTCGATCCTTTAAATCCTAAGGATATTGCTGATAAAATTATTGAGGTGTTGCTAAACGATGAACTAAGAGAATCACTAATTAGAAAGAGTTTAGAAAGAGCAAAATTATTTAGCTGGGAGAGATGTTTTTCAGAGACATTGAGGGTTATTGAGAGCGTTGCAGCAAAATGAAAAACTAGTTCTTATAGACAAAACAATATTATTGATTTTTCTGTAGGAGAACCAGAGAAATGATGAATGGCGGGAAAATAGTATTAATAACAGGTGGTACAGGATCTTTAGGGAGGGTAATAGTTTCAAGATTGTTAAAGGGGGAAAAACCGCCGAAAAAAATAATCGTCTTTTCGCGCGACGAAGCCAAGCAACACGAAATGAGATTGCATTATCTCAATACTGTTGCGGCAACCGATGAAGTTATATACAGCAACTTTAAACAATTGGTCGAATTCAGAATCGGTGATGTCAGGAACTACGCAGACGTGTGTTCGGCCTTGAAGGATGTAGATATCGTCATAAACGCCGCCGCATTAAAGCAAGTCCCCGTGTGTGAGTACTTTCCCATGCAGGCAATATTAACCAATTGCATGGGCGCCAACAACATAGTACGGGCAATAAGCGAGAACGATCTCCCAGTAGAGGTTGTCGTGGGGGTTAGCACGGATAAAGCAACCAAGCCCGTGAACGCGATGGGTATGAGCAAGGCGCTGCAAGAGAGGATATTCATCTCCGCGAATATCCTGAACCCAAAGACGCGCTTCGTATGCGTACGATATGGGAACGTGTTGGCTTCACGCGGTTCAGTCATACCCCTATTCCATTATCAGATCAAGAATGGTGGGCCTGTCACATTAACGGATCCCGAGATGACGCGATTCCTACTCAGCCTGGACCAAGCGGTCGATACTGTCTTTGCCGCTATCGAAAGCGCCTTACCTGGTGAGATATACGTGCCTGATGTTCCTTCGGTGAAAATCGAGAATGTGGCAAAGGCATTGATAGGGGATAGAAGAATTGATTTGCAATACATAGGGATAAGGCCTGGAGAGAAGATGCACGAGATCCTTATCTCGGAAGAGGAGATCCATCATACCATCAAGCGCGGAGACTTTTATGTTATAAGGCCGATGCTTCCCGAGTTGAGGGGCGAGGAAGAACCGTTCACCGGAGTGCTGGATAAAGAATTCAGTAGTGCAGATAATCTCCTGGATTACGAGGGGACCGTGGAGCTGCTTCGACGGAATAGGCTCATGATAGAGGACATCGACTTCTCGCAGGGCAGCGAGATCCTTCGTTAAAATAGAGGACCACCAAGTTGAGACTGGGAATCACCGGAGGCAGTGGGTTTATCGGCTGGCATCTGAGATGCCTCTTGCTGGAGAGGCCTGACCTGGAAGTCACGATTGCGAACGAAGGCGAATTCGCTTCCGTGGATAGCCTCATAGATTTCGTGAGACATTGCGACGCGATCATTCATCTTGCCGGCATGAACCGGGGAAACGAGGATGTAATTTATAGGACCAACGTAGAGCTGGCCCAAGCCCTAACAGATGCTTGCAGGAAAGCATCATCTTGCCCGCGAATCGTGTTCGCCAACTCTATCCAATCAGATTTAGACAACGCATATGGAAGATCGAAGAGAGATGCTTGGGAGGTGATCTCGCGATGGTCCTCAGAGTCTGGCTCTTCGTGCGTGAACGCTGTACTCCCAAACGTATTCGGGGAGCACGGGCGGCCTTTCTATAACTCCGTTGTGGCAACTTTCTGCTTTCAGCTTGCCAATGGCCAGGAACCAGAGATCATCGAGGATAGGGTCGTGCCGCTTATCCACGTCAGGGAGGTGGTTGAGCTACTCCTAAATGCCGCACTATGCGGAAATGCGGTTGAGCTAAGGCCCTGCGGCAGGGAAATCCGCGTAAGCGAACTTCTCGCAATGATTAAGGACCTCGATACCAATTATCGTATGGCTGTGATCCCGGACCTTTCGGACAGCTTCGTAAGGGATCTTTTCAACACCTACCGTTCCTTCTTGTTTCCAACCTTTTACCCCGTTTATCCCAAGATGAACAAGGACGATCGGGGCGAGCTCTTCGAGGCAGTGGTCACGCGTTCTGGAGGGCAGGCCTTTTTAAGCACCACCAAACCTGGCATCACCAGGGGCAACCACTACCATGTAAAAAAGTTTGAGCGCTTCCTGGTGGTGAAAGGGAAAGCGAGGATAAAGGTAAGAAGGCTGCTGTTCGAAGATGTTCATGAGTTCGTCCTTGATGGCGAGGTGCCCGGGTATGTGGACATCCCGACGCTGCACACTCACAATATAACCAACATAGGGGACGGCGAACTGATAACATTGTTCTGGGCAGATGAGATATTCGATTCAAGGGCTCCGGACACGTACGCGGAACAGGTATAGAGGAAAATGGGCAAGATTAAGGTCATGACCGTTGTGGGGACCAGGCCGGAGATAATCCGGCTCTCAAGGGTGATTTCCAAGCTGGAGGAGGAAACGGACCACGTGTTGGTCCACACCGGGCAGAATTATGCCTATGAGCTCAGCGGCGTCTTTTTCGAGGAACTGGGGATAAAACAACCAGATTACTACCTGGACGCAGCCGGAGAAACGGCGGCGCAAACGATTGGAGAGATCATCAAAAAGATTGACCCTGTACTGGAGAAGGAAGCACCTGAGGCATTTTTGGTCTTAGGGGACACCAACAGTTGCCTTTCGGTCATCCCGGCCAAGAGGAGGCATATCCCCATCTTCCACATGGAAGCTGGTAATCGCTGCTTCGACGAACGTGTTCCGGAAGAGATAAACCGCAAGATAGTTGACCACGTTGCCGATATTAACCTCCCTTACAGCGATATCGCGAGGGAATACCTATTAAGGGAAGGCTTGCCGCCCGACAGGATAATCAAGACGGGAAGCCCCATGCGTGAGGTGCTTGAATATTACGCCCCGAAGATCGAGGCTTCCGATATCCTTACAACGTTAGGGCTGGTTCCGTACGAATACTACTTGGTCAGCTCCCACAGGGAAGAAAACGTGGATTCCAGCGATAACCTGCAGAAGTTGTTGGAGATACTGTCAAGCCTGAGCAAACAATTCAATAAGAGGGTTATAGTTAGCACGCACCCCAGGACACGAAAGCGCTTGGAGGAATTCGGTGTATCTAGGATCGAAGGAATTGAATTCATGGAGCCCTTCGGCTATTTCGATTATGTGAAACTTCAACAGAACGCCATAGCCGTTCTTTCTGACAGTGGCACTATAACAGAGGAATCAGCCATTCTTAACTTTCCTGCTTTGAACATCCGTGAAGCGCATGAACGACCTGAAGGAATGGAAGAGGGTGCTGTGATGATGGTCGGGCTGGAAACTAAGAGGGTTATCCAAGCTCTCGAGATACTAAGCAAGCAGGGCAGAGGTGAAACGCGGACACTTCGCGAGGTGCCCGATTATCTCGCCGACAACGTCTCCGATAAGGTCTTGCGCATAATTGTAAGCTATACGGATTATATAGGACGCCGCTTAAGATAAGTATTAGAATATGATGCTAAGAAATGCGTGTACTTATACTCAGCCAGTGGTTTGATCCAGAGCCCTTTTTCAAAGGGCTTCCCTTTGCCAAGGCACTAAGGGATCTGGGCCATGATGTGCAGGTGCTCACGGGCTTTCCTAATTATCCAGGAGGGAAGGTCTATCCTCCCTATAAGATAAGACTATTTCAAAGGGAAGTAATGGAAGGGATACCTGTCACCAGGGTAGCCCTTTATCCAAGCCATGACAGATCTAGCCTGAAAAGAATTCTAAACTATACGAGCTTTGCCGTTTCCGCGGCATTGCTAGGCCCCTTGCTTATAAGGGATATTGATATCATTTACACCTACCATCCACCCGGGACGATAGGCTTGCCGGCATTAGTAATGAAGGCAGCGAAAAGAGCCCCTGTCGTATATGATATTCAGGATCTTTGGCCTGATTCCGTTAGGGCTTCGGGGATGTTGGATAATAAAGTAGCTTTATGGGTATTATCCAAATTGTGTGGCGTCGTTTATAGGTTTGTTGACAGAATCGTTGTATTGTCTCCAGGTTTCAAGGAAGAGCTCACGAAAAGGGGGGTAGCCCGCGAGAAGATAGAAATTATATACAACTGGTGTGACGAGCAAGCACTAGCCTCGGGTGACGAAGCAATTGACGAGGATACCAAAGAGATCTTCCGTGACAAATTCAACGTACTCTTTGCAGGGAACATGGGGAAAGGGCAAGGACTGGAGGCAGTGGTGGATGCAGCTGAGATATTAAGGGAAAGGCAGCCAAAGGTTCAGATCGTTCTTGTTGGGGATGGCACAGAGGCCGAGAAACTAAAAGAAAGGGCCCGGCAAAAGAAACTGGATAATATCGTGTTCCTTGGCAGAAAACCAGTTGATGAAATAGGTGGAATGTTAAGGCATGCCGATGTCCTACTTGTACACCTCAAGGATGACCCCCTATTTCGAATCACCATCCCGTCAAAGACTCAGGCTTATATGGCTATCGGGAAGCCGATACTCATGGGGGTTAAAGGTGATGCGTCAAGGTTGGTTCTTGATGCAGGTGCGGGAATAGTATGTGCACCAGGCGATTCTAGGTCGATTGCAGAAGGAATATCGTCCATGTACTTGATGGAAGAGCAAGACCTTAAGAATATGGGGGAAAGGGCAAGAGTATATTATTATGAGAACCTTTCCATATTTGCGGGTACAAGAAGCTTTGATAGATTATTTGCTAGTTTGCTTCAACAATATTGTGGGCATTAATAATACCAGCTCTTGTTGATACTAGGATGTAAGATGGCAGGTCTTTAATTATGGTGGTTCAGGAATATTCACATGGAGAAGAACTTCAAATACTAAATTTATTTAGAAGTGTATATAAGAAGGAAATGGGAATAGAATTTTGGAGATGGCGCTATGTTAACAATCCCTTCGGCAAAGGTATTATCCGGTTAATGTATGATAATGACTTTCTTGTTGGACATTATGGAGTAGTTCCCTTGCAATTGAGAATATCAGGGTCAGAAGTCAAGGCTGCGTTATCAATGACTACAATGGTGCATCCTGACTATCAAGGGAGAGGGATTTTCCCAAAATTAGCACTAGAAACTTATGAACAGTGTGAAAGAGAGGGTGTCAAAGTAGTTTTTGGCTTTCCAAACGAAAATAGTTATTCGGGATTTATAAGAAAGCTTGGATGGTTTGGTTTCGGCAAGATAAAAGCATGGCAGTTAAGCTACTCTGCAGAAACAGCTTATGCTGGATCAACTACAGCTTATAATGGATCCACTTATATTGTTGAGGAGATTGCGGATTTCGACAGCAGTTTCGACCAACTATGGGAAAAGGCAAGCCAAGATTACGAGTTTATCGTTCCTAGAACTTCAGGCTACTTAAACTGGCGGTATTTCCAGAAGCCAGGCAATGAATATCATGTAGTTGCGTTTAAGGGTTCATCAGGGGAATTAGATGGCTATGGGGTGTATAAGATATATCAAGACAAGGAAGAGAAGAAAGGTCACATAATCGACTTACTCTTTGCTAATGAGCAAGGAATCCCTGAGGCTATAGTCGATTACGGGTTAAGCTATTTTGCCAAAGGCAAAGTCGATACGGTAAGTTGCTGGATTCCGGAAATCTGCGGCATGGAAGATATTATGCTTAAAAAGGGATTTAAAAGAATAGAATGGAATTGTTATTTTGGGCTTAAATATTTTGACGATAATATGAACCAAAGGGCGATTACTGATTATAGGGATCTTTATATAACCATGGGGGATTCAGATGTTTTTTAATGAAAGAAGCGAAAAATGGAAAGTCGCTGTGGTTTCGGCGCATCCAGATGACGAAACGCTGGGAGCGGGTGGTACGCTGGCAAGACACGTTGCCTTTGGTGATGAAGTGCATTCATGTATCGTAACAGCGGGATATACGCCTGATTGGACAGAAACAGAAATAAAGAATGCGCGGCTTCAAGCAGAGAAAGCCATGAAGACACTCGGAGTGGCGAGCGTGAGGTTCCTAGGCTTTCCCACCGTCAAGCTGAATGCGGTGCCAGGGAAGGAACTCTGTGACAAGCTGCGAGAATTTATCGTAGATATTGAACCGGATATCATCTACGCCCCATTTCATGGTGATTTGAACAACGATCATCATATTGTGGCAAGAGCAACGGCAACGGCTGCGAGACCTGGCTCCCAAAAAAGAATAACAATGCTTTATTTTGAAACACTTTCCTCAACGGAATGGGGAAGGATGTTCCTGAATACAAGCTTTGTGCCGAATATATATGTTGATATAGGAATGACTATTGAAAAAAAGTTAGAGGCAGCAAGTTGTTACAGTTTGGAGATGAGAGAATACCCGCACCCCAGATCCATCGAGGGGATAAGACTTCTGGCGCAGTTGAGGGGCATGGAAGTCGGTCTAGAGTTGGCAGAGGCTTTCATGCTTGCCGTCCACCTTTCCTGATGTGATGAGCAGTAGAAAGCATCAGCAAACAATAAAAGAAGTACTGGATAGGATACTATCTCTTATAGCTCTTATCATACTTGCTATCCCAATGGGCATCATAGCTGTTTTGATAAGGTTGGAATCGCCGGGGCCGGCACTTTTCAAACAAGAAAGAGCTGGAAGGGACGGGAAGATTTTCATTCTCTATAAATTCAGAAGCATGAAGGGTAATGGCGGCCAGAACTATACCTTTCATGATGAAGAGCATATAACAACAGTAGGAAGATTGCTGAGGAAATGGCGCCTCGATGAATTACCGCAACTTATCAATGTTCTTAAAGGCGATATGAGCCTGGTGGGTCCGCGCCCAGCATTACCCTATCAAGTTGAAAGATATGATTCGGAACAAAAAAGGAGATTATGCGTGAAGCCAGGAGTTACTGGATGGTCTCAAATCCACGGTGACGAAGCTATAAGCTGGCCCGATCGCATCAAGCTGGATGTCTGGTATGTTGACCACTGGTCTTTGTGGCTCGATATCAAGATAATCTTGATGACACCAGGCGCCCTGCTCAGAATCAGGAAAATAAATGTTGAGAAAGGGCCGCCACCAGACGAGATCTCCTGTCTTTAAGATGGGCAAAGGAAGAGGAAAATGGTAAAACCTGAGATAAATGGTTGGGCGCAGGTGAATGGGAGAAACAAGCTGAGTTGGCCGGAAAGGATTGAATATGATGTTTGGTACGTGGAGAATTGGTCATTATTATTGGACTTAAGGATAATGCTCAAGACAATTCCAGCTTTGTTGAAGAAGGAATATGCATTTGCAAATGAAGATAATATTGAGGATGAAATAGTTAGGATAATTGATGAATAATGGAGGACTTAAGATTTATGAATATATTGTTTTCATCTTGTGGACGGAGGGTTGAATTAATTAGGTTTTTCAAAAGCGCGAAGGAAATTATTAGTAATGGCCATATCATAGGAATAGATGCAAATCCGCTTGCACCAGCTTTGCAAGTGGTGGACAAAGCATATCTTGCACCTAGGATAGCAGAAATAGATTACCTGCCTTTTATTAGGGATTTATGCGAAAAAGAAAAGGTTGACATTCTAATTCCCCTAATCGACACTGAATTACCTATTTATGCAAAAGAGATCGATGATTTCAAGGCAATCGGCGTTAGAATTCTTGTAAGTCCTGAGAGCGTGATAGAAATATGTTTTGATAAATTGAAAACAACGAGATATTTTAAAAGAATTAAACTTCCTCACCTTGTTACCTATGACGCGAACGATCATGGCTGGAAGCAGAAGGTGGAATTCCCGGCAATAATCAAACCGAAAAGAGGTTCAAGCAGTAAGGATGTCTATATAGTAAAATCTGAAGAGGAAGTAGATATATTCAGAAAGAGGATAGATAACCCAATCCTTCAAGAAATGGCAAAAGGGATGGAAATCACCCTTGATTGTTTATCTGATCTGTCCGGATGTCCGGTACGGATTTTCGCGCGTGAGAGGCTTGAGACAAGGGCAGGAGAATCCAGCAAAGGCAGAACTTTCAAGGATCGAGACTTATTTGATCTGGCGGAAAGGTTGCTAAACGAGCTTCGTGCAATAGGGCCAACAACTATACAATGCTTTAGGACAGAATCAGGATACCGTTTCACGGAGATAAATCCTCGCTTTGGAGGAGGATACCCACTTTCCCACCATGCAGGCGCCGATTATCCAAATTTAATCCTTAGGATGTGTAAAGGTGAGATCATCGGGAAAGATATTGGGAATTATGAAGAGGACATATATTTCTGCAGATATGATGAGGCGTTCTATTTGAAGAATGTAAAGAATGGAAAAAGCTTTATAAGAATAAATGATTATGATTAGGCGTGAGCTATGTTTACAACTGTAATATTTGATTTAGATGACACTTTGTATCCGGAATCGGAATATGTGCATAGTTGCTTTATGTCGGTTTCTTCATTGATAAGTAGGAAATATAAAATTGATGAAAGCATTATTTATCAAACATTGATGGCGACATTTGAAAGAGGGATTAGGGGAAGAAATTTTAATGTAACGCTTGATGAATTAAATTTGCCTTATGACGAGCTTTTTATTATGCAATTAGTAGAACATTATAGAGATCACACGCCCAATATCCATCTACCTGAATGCACAAAGAAGGTATTAGAAGCTTTAAAAAATAAGGTAAAGCTTGGAATATTGACAGATGGCTATTACAAATCCCAGAAACTTAAAATAGAGGCTTTAGGGCTAGCGGCTACGGCAGATGGTATTGAGTACACAGATAGGTGGGGCAGGGAAAATTGGAAACCGAATAAGAAGGGATACGTAAATATAACAAAGATATTAGGCGAAGTGCCAGAAAAATGTTGTTATGTTGGAGATAATCCTGAAAAGGATTTTAAAGGTGCGAAAGAATGCGGCATGTATTGTATACAGACTGTTGAATGGGTAAAGAGAGGTTATGAATCATTATCGATAGAATATCACCCGGACTTAGTAATCCAAAGAATTGATGAGTTAATGAAATATATTTGGTAAAAATTATTGGGACTTAAATTACAAAAGAGGTTAATGTGGCAAGCCGGTAGCTTTAACTAAGATGAATAACTTAGGGGAGCAAATGATTGATTTTCCAATTGCAAAACCGACACTGCCTCCGTGGGAGATTTTCAAGAAAGCAGTCCAATCTTTTTACGATACCGGATTGATAACCAACGGGTCGGTGGTGAGGCAGTTGGAGATAGCGGTACAGGATATCTTCAGGGTTTCCCACGCGGTGGCGGTGTCCAACTGCACCAGCGGGCTCATGCTCGCCTTGCGCTGCCTGGGGGTGGAGGGAAAGGTGGCCATACCATCCTTCACCTTCTTCGCCACAGCGCATGCGGTTCACTGGTGCGGGTTAGAGCCGGTTTTCGTGGACGTGGAAGAGGATACCTGGAGCATGTCGGCTGAAGCTCTTCGGCAGGCCGTGCAAGAGGTTGGGGGGATAACCGCCGTTATGCCGGTACATGTATTCGGCAACCCCTGTGACGTGGCAGCGATAGGGGAGGTGGCGAAGGGGCACGGACTCAAGGTTGTGTACGATGCGGCGCACGCCATGGGCTCCAGGGTGGGGGAAGACTGGGTAGGCGGGTTCGGGGACGTGGAGGTTTTTTCCTTGAGCCCCACCAAGATGGTGGTGGCCGGGGAAGGAGGCCTTATCGCTACCAACGACAAGGAGCTGGTGAAAAAGCTTGTCGCCGGGAGAGACTACGGGAATGCCGGGGATTATGACCCCGCTTTTGTGGGTCTGAACGCGCGCATGAGCGAGTTCCACGCAGCCCTGGCAGTGGAGAGCCTCAAGCTCATGGAGTTGAACGTGCGCAGACGCAATACCCTGGCGGAAAGGTACCGGGAGAACCTGAAAGATACCCCGGGCATCTATTTCCAAAGGGTAAGTGAAGGCAACAGGTCCACCTTCAAGGACTTCACCATCAGGGTGGTGGAGGAGGAGTTCGGCCTGAGCCGCGACAGGCTTGCGGACTTGCTTGCGGAGAAGGGGATAGATACCAGGAAATACTATTATCCACCGGTCCATCGCATCAAGGCATACTGGGAAGAATACGGGAAGAGGTACGAAAGCCGGTTGCCGGTGACCAACCGGCTGGCACGTGAGGCCCTCACCCTCCCCATATGGTCGCACATGCCGGAGGGCGTCGTGGACCTGGTCTCGGAGGAGATAATCAAGGCCCGCCGGTAAGGCGGGGTCGCTCAAGCCGCGGCTGCATGTGGCGAGAAGGCGCTGATGGGAAAACCGCGTCAAGGCTACCTTTCTAATCACCGATGTATTATCTTGGTGTTAAACGTTCTTGCTGGCCAGTGAGTATGCCGATGAGCGTTGCGTCAGGTAGGTCTTGATCGCCGGCGGGAAAGCGAGCTGAAGGGGTATCATGCAGAGTCTGCGCCGTTTCATATCTGGCAATCGCTACATCAAGCTGCTCCTGGATTTCCTCTCCGTATTCCTTGGCTTTTTCATTGGCCTCGCCCTCAGGTTCGAGTTCTCCTTGCCCGGTTTCCAGGCGGCCAAGCTGCTCCTGGCCATGCCCCTGATACTCCTGGTCTTCTACTTATTCAACTCCTTCATGGGGCTTTATGCCGGGCGGTGGAAGTACGCGAGCTTCGACGAGCTGTTAAACCTTTCCAGCGGCAGCTTCCTCGCCACCGGGGTCGTCTTCCTTGGGGCGCTGCTGATCCCGGGAGCCAGGTCCTACCTGCCCCTGTCCGTGTCGGTGATGGGCGGGGTGCTCTCCCTTTTCGACATGGCCTTCGTGCGCTTGCAGTACCGGTTGTACGGGGAGATGAACCTGCGGAGGGGCACGGCGAAGGGGAAGAAGGTGCTCCTGGTGGGCGCGGGCGAGGCGGGTGAGATGGTGGCGCGGGACATGCTGCGCCACCCGGAGTACGGCTATCAGCCGGTGGGCTTCGTGGACGACAACCCCGCCAAGCGCAGGCTGGTGCTGCAGGGGGTTCCCGTCGTGGGCGGAAGGGAGGACATCCCCCGGCTCGTGGACGAGCTCGGGGCGGAGGAGATATTCGTCACCATCCCCTCGCTCTCCGGCGAGCGGCTCCGCGAGATCCTCTCCTTCTGCGAGAAGGCGGGGGCCAGGACGAAGATACTCCCCGGCATTGTGCGGACCATGGCCGGCGAGGTGGGGGTGTCCTCGGTGAGGGACATCCAGCTCGAGGACCTCCTGGGGAGGGAGCCGGTGGAGACGGACCTCTCCTCCATATCCTCCTACGTGAGCAACAAGGTGGTGCTGGTGACCGGGGCCGGGGGCTCCATCGGCTCCGAGCTCTCCATGCAGTTGGCGGGCCTGGGCCCCAAGCTGCTCATCCTCCTGGACAACGACGAGACCAGCCTCTACGAGCTGGAGATGCGGCTGGTCAGGGCATTCACCTCCTGCCCCTTCCATCCCGTGGTGGCCGACATCCGGGACGCCGAGCGCATCCGCTCCGTGTTCGCGAGGTACCGGCCCCAGGTGGTCTTCCACAGCGCGGCCCTGAAGCACGTCCCCATGATGGAGTACCATCCCGCGGAGGCGGTCAAGAACAACGTCATGGGCACCCGGGTGGTGGCCGACGCCTCCCTGGAACACGGCGCCGAGCGCTTCATCCTCATCTCCACGGATAAAGCGGTGCACCCCGTGAACGTCATGGGGGCCAGCAAGCGCATAGCGGAGCTGCTGGTCAAGAGGAGGCAGGGCAGGGCAGGCCGGGATGGGACCATGTTCACCGCCGTGCGCTTCGGGAACGTGCTGGGCTCGCGCGGCAGCGTGGTGCCCACCTTCCAGAGGCAGATAGAGGAAGGGGGCCCGGTGCTCATCACCCACCCGGAAATCACGCGCTACTTCATGACCATAGAGGAGGCGGCGCAGTTGGTCATCCAGGCGGGGGCCTTCACCCGGGGCGGCGACGTGTTCATCCTCGACATGGGGGAGCCGGTGCGCATCGTCGACCTGGCGCGGGAGATGATCCGCCTCTCCGGGAAGGAAGGCGAGATAGAGATAAGGACCACGGGGCTGCGTCCCGGGGAGAAACTGCGCGAGGCGCTGACCTTCGAGGAGGAGGAGATGGTGAGGACCCCGCACCCCAAGATACACAAGGCCCTGCACGAGCCGGAGCTGCCGGAGGATTTCGGGGAGCGGGTCGACGCGCTGGTGGAGGCGGCGCTGCGGGACGACGAGGAGCGGGTGCGGGCGCTGCTCGCGGAGCTGGTCCCGAGCTACGAGGCGAGGGTGCCCCGCGGGAGGCTCTGGGTGGAAGGCGGGGGGGAGAGGGCCACGGGGGATGGGGTCACGTCTAAGATCTTCGGTCGCGACGCCGAATCGGGATAAGAATCGGGATAAAGAGCCTTCAGGTTCAACCGGTTACTTAAAACCACGAGAGAAGGGAACGAGGGCGACCTGGAGCTTATCGCGGAAGCGGGCGGACGCGAGGACCCGGAGGCGGGATCGGACGTCCGCTGCGGCCGCGAGGGGCATCACGTGCACTCTCGCTCCACGATGACCGGACCGTTGAAGGGAGGAGGGATGCGCGTGATGCACGCAAGGACCGGGGCCACCTTTACCGCCGTTTTATGTTTTGCGCTCACCTTCGGCACCGCTTTCGGCGCGCAAGTAGCCTTACCGCACGTGGCCTTACCCTCGATCACGTCGGGAGGGTACGCGGATGCGCACGCGGAGGGGGAGGGGCAGGCGCCCTGCCCCGACTTCTTTTTCCAGGACCCCTTGCCCGTGGAGGACTGGCCGGTGCTCGCCGCGGCCGATTCCCGCACCGCCTGGGCGGTCACCAACGGCGGGTTGGTGATCAAGTCAGAGGATGGAGAGACGTGGGACTACCAGTGGAGCGATCTCCAGGCGGGGCCGGACACGCCGCCGCTGCGCGACGTGTGCGCCGTGAGCCCGCAGGTGGCATGGGCGTGCGGGGACGGCGGCTCCGTCCTGGTGACCGCCGACGGCGGCGAGACCTGGGACGTGAGGTCGCTCTCCGTCCCCGACCCGCCGTCCCACCTCTACGGGATATCCGCCATCGATGACGAGGTGGCCTGGGTGGTGGGAGACTGGGGAAGCGTCTTCCGCACAATTGACGGGGGCCTCAACTGGGCTTCATGCCCGCTGCCCGACCCGTACAGCCTTTACGGCGTGTCGGCCCTGGGCGGGCTGGAAGCCTGGGTCTGCGGGGACGGCGGGCTGGTGGCGGTTACCGCGGACGGCGGCGCCTCCTGGCAGAGAAAGGACCCCGGCACGGGCCGCGTCTCCGCCATGCAGCGCATCCGGGCCTTCGACGCGCAGAGGGTCCACGTCATCGGCAACAGCGGCTGCTTCTTCTCCACCTCCGACGGCGGGGACGACTGGGATCTCTATGACCACGGCGAGGACATCTACCTCTTCGGGATGTCGTTCGCCGACGCGCAGCACGGGTGGATCTCGGGGACGGACGATTACCAGGACGGGTTCATGGCCGTGACCGCCGACGGCGGCGAAAGCTGGACGCCGGTTTCCACCCCGCTCCTCGCCGGCGAGAGGAACGTCACCTCCATCGCCCTCGCGGACGGGGACACCGTGTGGTCCTGCACCGTGGACGGGGCGCTGCTGCGGAGCGACGACGGGGGAGGCCGCTGGAAGCGCTCCGATACCGTTTTCACCCGGGAGACCCTGTTTGACGTCTGCGCCATCGATGCCCGTTCGGCCTGGATGGTGGGAAGCGGCGGGACGGTGCTGAGGACCTTCAACGGCGGCATGACCTGGGTGGAGCAGTACCGCGACGATTCCCTGGAGCTGAACCACATCGACGCGTGCGGTTCCTCCACCGCCTGGGCGGCCGGATACGGGGGGGCGGTCATCAGGACGGAAGATTACGGCGCGCACTGGACGCTGTTGGACACGGGCACCTCCGCCTTGTTTGACCACGTGGCCGCCGTGGGGCCCCGCGAGGCCTGGGTCAGCGGCATGGAGGACGGGGACGGCATCCTGCTCCATACCGCGGATGCTGGTAAATCCTGGCAGAGGGTGGTGGAATTGCCGGGCTGCCCGCTTTCCGCCGTCTGCGCCCTGGGCCCGCGGGACGTCTGGTTCGGCTCCGTGGAGGAAGGCGAGGCCCGCGTGTACCGCACGGAGGACGGCGGCTCATCCTGGCGGAAAGGCGTCCTCGCCGTCCCCGCTCCCGAGCTGGAGCCGGTAGCCGTGGCCCGGATCCACCCCGTGGACGAGAACCTCTGCCTGGCGCTGGCGGTGATGCAGTTTGGGCCGAATACCGTGGTGCTCATGTACCGCACGGAGGACGGCGGCACCTCCTGGGCGCAGGTGACGGGGACGCAGTTCAGGGGCGGCGGACTTTTCAACATCGCCACCGTGGACGGGACGGACATCTGGGCCTGCGGAGCGGTCGCCCTTCCCTACACCGAGCCCACCACCGTCTTTCACAGCGATGACGGGGGCGACACCTGGTTGAACGGGAAGAATTTCCATAGAACGGTGCTCTTCGACATCGACACCGCCGACGGCAGGGCCACCTGGACCGCCGGCTACATCAGCGCCATACAGCGCAGCGTCTGCCCCTCCCTTTTCTCCGTGTCGCCGGACCAGGCGCCCAACACCGGGAGCGTGGAGATCACCGACCTGGCCGGCTCCTACTTCTGGGAGGGCATGGAGGTGTGGCTGGAAAAAGATGGAAACAGGATAGACGCCTCCTCCGTGGAGGTGCTCTCTCCCTACCGGGCCACCTGCCGCTTCGAGCTCGCCGGGGCGGAGGCTGGGACCTACGACGTGGTGGCCCGCAACGCCAACGGGCTCGAGGACAGGCTGCCCGGCGGCTTCACCGTGACCTCCCAGACCAGGTGGTACCTGCCCGAGGGCTCCACGGGGGGCGACGCCAGGGGCTCCTTCGAGACGTGGATCGTGGTGGAGAACCCCAACGCCGGCCCGGCCGAAGTGGCGCTGACCTACATGACGCCGCAGGGCGAGGTGAGCGGTCCCCGCGCGAGGGTGGCGGGGATGAGCCGTCTCACGGTCAACGTCGGGGAGGCCCTCCCCGGCGAGTGGAGCGTCGCCACCATGGTCACCTCCGACTTGCCCGTGACGGCGGCCCGGGCGACCTACTGGTCCGCCCCGGGGGCACGGCGCATGTGCGCCCACGGCTCCATCGGGACCTCCGCCCTTTCCAGGGATTGGTACCTGGCCGAGGGCTCCACGGGGGGCAACGCCACGGGTTCCTTCGAGACGTGGATTACCGTTCAGAACCCGGGGGACGTCCCGGCGCATGTAGGGATGACCTACCTCACCCCGGGCGGGCCCGTCGCGGGACCGCGGCTTTCCATCTCCCCGCGCAGCCGGGCGAACCTCGACGTGGGGGACACCGTGCCCGGCGAGTGGAGCGTTTCCACCCTCCTTTCCAGCGACGTGCCGGTGGCCGCCGAGAGGTCCACCTACTGGACTGGAAATTCCTTCCGCCAGGCGGGCACCGCCTCCCTCGGGGCCACGGGGGCCTCGCGCCGCTGGTACCTGGCGGAAGGGTCCACGGGGGGCGGCGCGGAGGGCGGCTTCGAGACCTGGATCGTCCTCGCCAACCCCTACGAGCAGGTCGTGCAGGCGCGCCTCGACTTCTGCCTGCCCGAGGGGCGCCGGCCGGGGCCCGAGATCACCATCGCCCCCTTGAGCAGGGTTTCGATCAACGTGGCGGACACGCTGCCGGGACGCTACGAGGTGGCGACCGAGGTGACGGCGGACGGCCCCGTGGTGGCGGAGAGGGCCGTCTACTGGAATTCCGCCGCCGAGCGTCGCCAGGCGGCCCAGTCCTCCCTGGGGGCCATGTCCCCGAGCCGGGAATGGACCCTGCCAGAGGGCTCCACGGGGCGCGACGCCACGGGCTCCTTCGAGACCTGGCTCACCGTCCAGAACCCGGGGGACGTCCCGGCGCGGGTCGGGGTGACCTATCTCACCCCGGGCGGGCCCGTGGACGGGCCCTCCCTCGTCGTGGGCCCGCACGGCCGCCGCAGCGTGCCGGTCTCCGACACCGTCCCCGGCGAGTGGAGCGTTTCCGCCCGGGTGGCCTCGGACCTCCCCGTGACCGCCGAGTGGGCCGTGTACTGGAACGCCGCCTCCCGGCCCCGCCTCGGCGCCCAGTCCTCCGTGGGCGTCCCGTGGCGGTGAATCGCAGGAATCGCGGGGTCACATCTTCGATCTTCGGTCGCGACGCCGGATCGGGATCGAGAGCCATCGGGGCGAGCAACCGGGGACATCGAGGACCGAAGACGTGACCCCATTAAGATGACCCCATCAAGAAGCCAGGCGCGCATCGCCACCCGCTTGCGAGTGCCGGGGGAACGTCCGGTCGCGTGAACCCGGGGCGGGAACAGGCCGGAGATCGAAAACCCTTAACCCAGGAGCTTCGAGTAGCTCCGTGGGAGCAGATAGATTATCTCTTCGATAAAATTGCGGGCGAATTCGAGGATGTGCTCAACCTCCTTGCGGGAGACCATGCCCCTCGTCCCGTAAACGGCCCGGTTTCTTTTCTGGCGCATTTTCTGCACCCGGTCCATCTCGCTTCTTAGCTCGTCAGGCAGAGCCTCTGCCATGAACCTGAAGACGTTCATGTGCTTGCCTTCACCCCTTGGCCTGTACCCAAGGAAGTTCATGTAGGCGATGGAGGCCTGGAGGATGCCGTTGTAGGCGATGTTGAAGGCCCAGTCCCGGTCGATCGGAGCCACGTCAGCCGACACGGCGAGGTCACGTCTTGCCACGCGCAGGCGCTCGACGATCTCTTCTCGCCCCACGTCAGCGGGTTCGATGGCCCTTTGCCTCAATAAGTCCTCGTAGGGCATTCTCGTCTCCGATGACGAATATCTTTGGGCCTCTCATTATGTCGGCAACGAAGGAGTCCTTCCTCTTGACCCGCTGCCTCCATTCGGGCGGGTCGAAGACGGTGTAGCTGACCTCACGGCCCAGGAACTCCTCGCAGGCGGCGGCGGCGGCATGGATAGCGTCTATTTCCGCCTCGCCGATAACCATCAGGTCTATGTCCGAGCGCGCGTCCTCGAGGTTCTTCGCCACCGAGCCGTAGATGAAGGCGGCTAAGATCCCCTCCACCCCCTCGAGGCCTTGCCTGAGGATGTCTCCCAGGCCCACGGTCTTCATCACCATCGCCTTCAGCTCCGGATAGAGGAGGAAATCCTGGTTGACCCAGTAGAACTTGACGTTTGCCTCCCTCTTGCTTTGCAGGAAGCCGCAGCCCTCCAGCCTCTTGAGCTCCCGCTGGATGGAGGGCGGATTCGCGGCCAGGATTCTTATCAGCTCGTTGTAGTGTGTCCGCTCGCCCGCATGGGTGACGAACCAGGTGATCAACTCGACCCTTGCCTTTGATGTGATGAGGGTAGAAAGCATCTCCCTCACGCCCCTTTCTACGGTTCAACTCGTCACTCGCATTGTCGTCCAGTATAATAATTATACTGATTAGTACATATAATAATATTAAATTTATATAAGATGTCAAGAATGATCGGGGATCAAATCTTCGATGGCGGGTCGCAGGAATCGCATGGCCACATCTTCGATATTCGGTCGCGACGCTGAATCAGGGAAAAAGCCATCGGGGTGAATTCCTCGGCCCGGCCGGCACGGTCGTTTACACGTGCAACCAGTTGCTGTATCTCGCTATTCGCGCGCCGACATCACTACCGATGTCCTCGCGTCACGCTGTGGGGTCGATCTGTTGCAGGGCACCGGGCGTGCCATCCTCGCGCAGGTAAAAGCCACTCGAGCGGATGAGGCCCAGCACTTCGTTGTCCGGACGCGTGAGGGCGAAGGGGGTGGTTTTTCCCAGGAAAAGGGCGCCGATGCCCGCTTCCCGCAGGATGAGCAGGCGGTCTTCCTTTTTGAATTGATGGTCGTCCATCTTTAGGTATGCGCCGATTCCGGCCCTTTTGGGTGCGAGGCCTTGGGAGGGGTCTGTGGGGGAGGACGATGACCTCGTGGACCTCATGGAGGAGTGGCGGGTGCCGCGGAGGTCGATGCTCCCGCGAGCCGCGGGGCGCAGGATGATCGTATGGGGCCTGACCGATTGATATAATTGATGCGAGGCGGAAACCGATTATACGGGATGGGGGAGGCGGGAAGAGGAAATGCGTTCGGAAATCGCCTGGTGGCTGGAGGCATCGGAAAGGGACCGGGAAATGGCGATTTCCCTGGCCAGGGAAGGCCTTTACGAGGGAGCCGCCTTTCACCTGCAGCAATCCGCGGGAAAAGCGCTCAAGGCCTTGCTTCTTCGCAGCGGGAGGGAAACGCGGACTCACTCCTGCGTGCAGATGGAGAAGATGCTCGGCTCGGCGGGCATCGACACGTCAGGCATCGCCGGGGATTGCAAAAAGCTCGACGGTCATTACATCATGTCGCGTTACCCCATTGGCGTGGGCGGGCCTCCGAAGGATTACTACAGCGAGGACATCATCGAGGGATTGCGGGCATGCCAGGAAAGGATAGCGGAATTCGTGCGCAGGCATCTGTAGACGCCGCGACCGTAGCCGCGTTCGCCGAGGCGCTGCGGAAGGCGGTGAGGCTGTCCTCGATGGTCGTTTTCGGTTCCAGGGCGACCGGGGATAACCTTGAGGACAGCGACTACGACATTCTCGTGCTCTCGCCTGACTTCGAGCGTTACGACCGCGTGGAGCGCATCGTGTTCCTGCTGGAATCCTGGCCGGGAGCGGTGTGTCTCGAGCCGGTGGCCATGACCCCCGACGAGTTCGAGGCGGCGGATGGGGCCCTGGTGTGGGACATCCTCGACGAGGGCCTGGTCATCGTGGACGACGGCACCTTCGAGAGGAAGCGCTTCCGGCACCTGGAGCGGGTGGGATCGGGCGAGCTCCGCAAGGAAGAGGGGTTCTGGGTCTTCTCTTGAAACCGATCTGGAGGGTCGAAGCTCGAGGATGTGACCCCGCTCTGTGTGACGCGTGACGCCACTCCGCGTGACCACACTCCGCGTGACGCCATTCCGCGTGACCACACTCCGCGTGACGCCATTCTGTTATAATCTGTCCGAGGGCTATGCGCGAGGCAGGCGCGAGGAAATCCCACGAGGGAATCACATGAGCGGGGTAGATAACTCCCATGAACGGCTCGGATAACTATTTTACCGAGGAATTAAGGGCGCATTTCGCGGAGCAGGGAAAGACGCTCTCCGCGAGGGTTGCAGGCGTGCTCTCCAAGGCCCCGCTCTATTTCACGTCCCGGGACCGGGAGGATTACGAGGCGCTGGTCGCGCCGGCCAGGGGGTTCATCAAGCAGGCCCTCCGCGAGAGGCTGGAGGGGGACGAACAGCGGCGCCGGGAATGGGCCGCGAACTTCCCGCTCTGTTCCCACACGGTGATAGGGAACATCGTCGCGGAGGTGCTCGCGGAGGCGGATCCGTCAGCGGTGAAGACGGTGGCACCGCAGGCGACGCCGGGAAGCCATGGTGCGCCGGGAAGCCGTGGTGCGCCGGTTGGCGCGGGCTTCGGTGAGATCGTGGGTCCCTTGGGAAAAGGCGGTGGAAAAAACGTGAGTATGGAAGAAGAAGTGCGCACGGGAGAGGACGTGGATACGGAGAGAAGCGGGACCCCGGAAGCCGGTGGTCCTACGGAGGATCAGGCGGACCCGGAGGTTGGCGCGGGCTTCGAGGCGCCCCGGAACGGCGACGGCGGCCTGTCGGGAGAGGGCGCGGAAAAAACCGGTGGGACTGAGGAGGCGGGCGGGAAGGAGCAAGCCGGCGTTAAAGCGGAAGCGGGAGGTGAAGAGGAAGCGGGTGGTGAAGAGGGAGCGGGAGGAAGCGGGGAAGCGGAAGCGGCCGGGTCGCCTGAGGGAGCTGCGGAAGCGGCGGGGAGCGCGGAAAAAACCGGCGGGGCCGGTGCCTTGAAGGGCGCCGTCGTGGCGGGACGGGCAAAAGCCGCGGTGGTGCCGGAGGCCCGCAGGGGGCGAAAAAAGCCGCGCGGAGAAAGCGATCCCCGTTCCCCGCTGAGAAAGGCGTTGCGCGTGCTGGAATGGGTGGCCACCGTCCTCCTAGCGCTCATCATCCTGGCGGCCGCCTTCCTCATGCTCGCCCCCCGTTTCGGCATGAGCGCCCACCCGGTGCTCTCGGGGTCCATGGAGCCCGCCCTGAAGGTGGGCGGGATGGTCGTCTGCAGGAAGATCCCCGTCGAAGAGGTGAAGGTGGGTGACATCATCGGCTTCAACTCGCCCGGCGGGGACAAGGTCACCCACCGCGTCATCGACGTCGTAGAGCAGGACGGCAAGCGGTGGTTCCGGACCAAGGGAGACGCCAACGAGGACCCCGACCCGGACCTGGTGGCCATCAGCGGGGAGAAGGTGGACAAGGTGGTCTTTCACCTGCCTTACCTGGGTTTCGTATCGCGCTTCATGCAGTCCCGGCTGGCCTTCCTGGTCTTCATCTGCGCGCCCACCCTCATCCTGCTGATCCTTTTCGGGAGGGACCTGTGGGTGGCCGTCGCGGAATTCAGGAAAGGCGGGAAAGGAGCATGTGCCGGAAAAAGCCCGGGCGATGGTGGATGAAAAGACGCCTGCTCGGGCATGAAATGGCGCCGTGCTGAGCGAAAAGCCCGAGAGGGGAAGGGGGTGCCCGGGTTCAGAAACATGGTGGACACCCCCTATACTTGCTTTGTGTAAAAAAGAAGCAGAGCAAGGAGGTGTCCAAATGAAGGGTTCAGTTGGAACCACTACTAGTATCTACCACACCAGGCTTCCCCATCAATGGGAGTTGGAGAGAATGATGGGCGAGGTCCTCTCCAGGGAGGCCAGAAGGAGGCTGCGCTGGATAGAGCACTTTCGCAGCTGCGGAAATGCCAGGATGACCTGCCGCCACTTCGCCATCTCCCCCACCACCTTCTACAAGTGGCTGAAGAGGTACCTGAAACGGGGGCTCAGGGGACTGGAGGACCTCCCCCGCACCCCGAAAAGGAAAAGGGTCTCGGAGATCCCCTGGCAGACGATCCAGCTCATCTGCGACTTAAGGAGAGAGCACCCCGCCTGGTCCAAGCACAAGATAGCGGTGATCCTCAAGAGGGACTACGGCATCCGCCTTTCTTCCTCCAGCGT